>NZ_VHIJ01000026.1:0-28609 GCF_006680095.1 Pseudarthrobacter sp. B4EP4b
GGGCAGGAACAGGCCCTTGCCAGTACCTCGTGCCCGGATCCACCAGTATGGAGCGGGGCAAAGCACGGCGTCTTCATGTCTGGCCCAGGACCTTGTCCCAGCTGGTACCGCCAGTTCACCCCAGAACGGGGTCAGGATACTTCCACAAAGGATGGTGCCCTCATGGTCAGCGGAGCCAGCGTTTCTCCGGCTGAATAGCTATCTGCGAAAACAGCCGCTCCTGCGCTGGTCAGAGCTACTGGGACATTTGCCCACATATTGATGCCGTCTTCCACAGACACCGCCGGCAAGTCGAGATGGGCGAGGTGCACGATCTCGTTTCCTTGTTCGATGGACAGGCATGCCCCGTCGGGCCCGACTATTATTTTTGGGTTGCAAATCGAGACCGACATAAGCCCGTGATGGGCGAGGAAGCGGGCCTCTCCACCGAACTGGAGCACAAAGTTGTGCCCGTCAGAATGATCCAGGCTCCTGAACGGGAAATAGAACTGCCGGGTATTTGTCACGGCAGCACCCTCGCGCAGGAGTATGCGTCCATCGCGCATCGACTGCACGTACTGTACAAAGCTCTCTTTCACCGCCCAGGCCATGCCGAGATCTGCTCTTTCCACAGTAGGTTCGGACATCAGGGTTCCTTCGCGTTGCCAGGTTGCACACGGCCGGCGGGGCCCCGCTCCCGACACACCAGGAATGGGAGTGGCTTACCGACTGTTCATATTCACCATTTTCGCGCCGGCACAGATGATCGACATGTACCGCGGGCACAGCGTTCGCGCCGGCTGTGTGCCTGGCGCCCATCCGTGTGGGACGATGGACACCGCGGTCGGCTCGTCATTGAGGTTGACAGCCTGCTGGGGGCGCCGCCGGCGCGCCAACTTGGGGGAGGGGCTCTGATGGGCTCGATCAGTCAGACGAGTCCTGAATCAGTCTTAGAAGTTCAGTTGTTCAGGGGCGACGCACTCGTAGACGAGTCCAGGAGGAATCTGGTGGCTGAGCTCAAGGGTGTAGGACCAGGGGCCGTGCCAGGTGACAAGAACGCCTGACGCTTCATCCTGGACTGTTTCAGAGCGCAGCCGAGTAATCGCTCTTGCTAACTCATTATCGTCATGCAGCTGTTCCAGAAGCTGTACGCGTCCAGGCGCAGCGGAGTGTTCGCACCTCATGGTGCAGCAGCATGCTGGAAGCCAGGGCAGAGGCTGGACCTGCCGGTTTCCCATCTATAGTCGACCCACACCTTGAAACCGTCTGCCCGGTGAAAGAGACGGCGGGGCTCAGCGCCGTCACTGTCGAGCCACAAGATTTGATCGTCATCGGTTACTGCATCGACAACTCCGCGGCGGATCTCCTCATCCAGAAGTTTCACGATGACCAGTTGGCCAACCAGCGGCTGCCATTTGGGTTGCAGGTGAAATGCCATCTAATACCGAGCCCCTTCCTATGGAGCGGGCTGCGCCTGCCTTCTCTCGGGCAGGCACAGCCGATGTCCTAAACCGTTACGAGGTCCTGCCAGTCGGCGAGGTCATGTCCATGGGCATCGCTGACAGACTTGTGGGTGACCTTTCCCGCCGCCACGTTCAGACCGCCCGCCAGAGCGGGGAGCCGGTCGAAAGCACCCTTGACGCCGTAGTTGGCCAAAGCAACCGCGTAGCGGAGCGTGACGTTGGTCAGCGCGTAGGTGGAGGTGTTCGGGACAGCGCCGGGCATGTTGGCCACGCAGTAGAAGATCGTCTCGTGAACCTTGTACGTGGGTTCCTGATGTGTGGTGGGGTGCGTGTCCTCGAAGCAGCCGCCCTGGTCCACCGCGATGTCCACCAGGACCGAGCCGGGCTTCATCCGGGCAACGAGGTCGTTGGTGACGAGCTTGGGGGCCTTCGCTCCCGGAATCAGAACGGAGCCGATGACGAGATCTGCATCGATAACTGACTTTTCGATCTCGTACGAGTTCGACGCCACGGTTTTGAGCCGGCCCTGGTATTGGGCGTCGAGTTCGCGCAGCCGGTTGATGTTGATGTCCAGAATGGTGACGTCGGCACCAAGGCCGAGGGCCATGGCGGCGGCGTTGGTGCCTGCGACACCTGCACCGAGGACCACCACTTTCGCGGGGCGGACGCCGGGTACGCCGCCGAGCAGCACGCCTTTGCCGCCGGCGGGCGCCATGAGGGAGGTCGCGCCGACCTGAACGGAGAGCCGGCCGGCTACTTCGGACATGGGTGCGAGCAGCGGCAGCGCCCGGCCTTCCTGGACCGTCTCATAAGCGATGGCCGTGACGCCTGAGTCGACAAGCGCCTGAGTCAGTGCCGGCTCCGCGGCAAGGTGAAGGTAGGTGAAAAGGAGCAGTCCCTCGCGGAAGTGGCGGTATTCGGACGCCACGGGTTCCTTAACCTTCATCACCATGTCGGCTCGGGCCCAGACCTCTTCTGCAGTCTGAACGATCTCGGCTCCGGCGAGTGCGTACTCCTGATCGCTAATGCCGGAACCCGCGCCGGCACCGGTTTCCACGAGCACGTTGTGGCCGTTTGCTTTGAATTCATGCACGCCGGCAGCCGTGATGGCCACGCGGAACTCGTTGTTCTTGATTTCCTTGGGGACGGAGATGATCATGCTCACGCTTTCTGAGGAGATTGATGCTTGTGGGAAAAAGAATGACAGAAACTGCGGGCAAGGCGTGTTTCAGCACAGGATCTACGGCAGAATGCCAGTAACTGGCAAATTCCTGCATTGTGAGGAGCATTACATGGTGTCCGACCCGCAGAAACTGCAGCAGGTGACTCTGGACGAAGTCGACCAGAGGCTTCTGGGTCTGTTGTCCAAGAATTCGAGGCGTACAAATCAGTCGTTGTCAGAAGCCCTGGGGCTTGCGCCGTCAACCTGTCTTGCGCGCCTTAAGGCGCTCAAGGAGTCGGGGGTGATCAAGCGGTTCACCGTCGAAGTCGCACCCGAAGCGATGGGTTTGCCTCTCCAGGCCCTGGTTAGCGTGCGGCTTAGACCTGGCGCCCGTCACCTCATGAACGCCTTCGGTAACGAGTTGCGGGACCTTCCCGAAATTAAGCAGTTCTTCGTACTGGGCGGTGCCGACGATTTCTTGATCCACATCACGGCCAAAAACACTGAGCACATCCGTCAATTCGTGCTGGACCACTTGTCTTCGAATCCTGCCGTCGCAGGCACCCAGACCAACCTCGTGTTCGAACACGGTCACGGAACCGCCTTCGGGCTCTAGGTGGCCCAGGCTGACCGTCATCCGCGGTTTCGTGGTCGAGGCAACTGGACGTTCCGGTCCATGTCTTGCACTAGTTAGGGGCGCGGCCAGCTGCTCCAATGGCATTACGAGACGCGAAAACGTCGCTTATCAGGAAAGGAACCGAAAGTGTCATCCTCAGATGCACGTAACCCCGACTTCCAGAGAATCTTCGAAAGTCTGCCGAACCAATACATCATTGTCGCCCCTGACAGGACGATTGTCGCCGCCACTGACTCGTTCCTTGCATCTACGGGAAAGAGCCGAGAGGGAATCGTCGGCATGGATATCCTTGACGCTTTTCCGGACAACCCGGACAACCCGGATGCGAAGGGAACAGAGATTCTGAGAAGCTCCATCGAGCGTGTTATCGAGACCGGAAAAATCGACATTCTTCCGCCTGTTCGCTATGACATTGCGAACTCGGACGGAATTTTCGAGCCCCGCTGGTTCCAGCCCCTGAACGCCCCGGCGTTCGATGATGAGGGCAAGCTCGTCTACGTCCTGCACGGGGCGGAAGACATCACGGCTCAGATGATGAGCAAAAGCTGAACTTCCCGTAATCAGGCGCACCGAACCGATAGGACTGAAATTATGGACGACGTCAAAGTAACCCTCGTTGGAGGACCGACCCTGCTCCTCGAGATCGCCGGCTACCGGATGATCACGGACCCGACCTTTGATTCTCCCCAGGTCTACCACCACCCAATTGCCGGGCCCGTGACCAAGAAGCTCGGCCCGAGCGCCACCCCCGAGGAGCTTGGTCAAGTTGACCTGGCTCTCGCTTCCCACGAGCACATCGACAATCTGGACGTGGCCGGTCGGGGTTTTCTCACGATGGTGCCGCTTGCCCTCACCACGACGGAGGCCGCGGAGAGCTTTGGCCCCAACGTCCTGGGGATCAGCGACTACGACGTTCATACCGTGGCGCTTCCCGATGGCAGGCAGATGAAGATCACGGCAGTGCCGGCGCATCACGGCCCGGAGGGCGTGTGGGACGCGCTTGGTCCGGTGATCGGCTTTGTTCTCGAAGCGGAGGGCATGCCGACGGTGTACATCAGCGGTGACAACTCCGAGCTCGATATCGTGCGCGAAATCGCGGACCGTTTTCCAACCATTGATATCGCTGTGCTCTTCGTCGGCGGCGCTAAATTCGATGTGATTGCTGACGGGGCGTATATAACTCTCAGCAATGACCGCGCCCTCGAAGCGGCCAAGATCATGGGTGCTAAAAAGGTCGTTCCAGTGCACGAGGATTCGTGGGCACATTTCAGCCAAAATGCGGATCAGATCAGCAAACTCTTTGCGGACGCTGGGCTGAGCGATCTGCTCATCGCCCTAAAGCCGGGGGAGTCTGCCGACATCCGGCTCTAGCAAGAGGACTGGAATCGGAGGTTGGGCGGTTAGCAGCCCAACCTTCGATTCTTCTTTCAAAGACAGAATGGGAGAAGGTCCACCACGGACAGCATGGCGTCAACTTATGTGCGCGGCGCACATACAGCTGCCTGACCGGTCGGGAAGAATGGCGGCAGCACTACTCACAGACCGCTTGGAGCTCAGGGACGATGACGACCATTGCAGAGCAACTCCCCCGAGAACACGACGACCTGGCGGATGCTGCCGGGCGCCTGAGTGCCGATTATTGGTCCGTATCGCAAGGGCTGCGGCTGCTGGGCGACCGCTGGTCCCTGTTGATCGTGCGTGAACTGCTCGGCGGTGAGATGGGGTTCAATGATATGTCCCGCGCGCTGCCTGATCTCTCACGGACGCTGCTCTCCCAGCGGCTTAAGCGGCTGGTCCAGCTGGAGCTTGTCGTTCGCAACGATGAAACCGGCCCCCGCGGCTCGCGCCGCTACAGATTGACGCCGATCGGCTACGGGTTGCGGGAGACCTTGGAGTCTCTCGGTCTCTGGGCAAGTCGATGGCAAGAGCCCTTTGAGAATGATCTGCGGGCAGGTCTTGGCACACTGCTCGAACACATGGGCCGCAGCCTCGTGACAGATTCCCTGCCTCGGAAGTCGCTTGTCCTGGCATTCGAGTTCGACAACGTCAGGGGAGCACCCTTCCAAGGTTGGATCTGCAGGGAAAACAGCAAGACAACCGCCAGCATCGGCCGCTCAGAACGTACCCCGGATCTTCAGATCCATGTCGCCCCGCGGGTCCTCTACGATCTGTGGTGGGGTCTTCGCCGCTGTGAGGATGCACGGCAGTTGGGCTCTATCGGATTTGTTGGTCCCCACGAGTGGGCAGCGGAGTTCTCCGGTTGGTTCACTCCTCGAGCAGCAGCCTTCTAGCGTTTAGTGCCCCGATTCCAGATGCCTCTGAGGATTGTAGGCTCGCCACCTTTCCCTGCTTTTTTCGCCGTTTGATCCGCTGGTCCAGTTCCTTGTCTGGATGCAACGCAGGATATGGAACAGGGTCTACATCCCTTTGCCGGGGGAGAGTAGGGTCAAGTAAACAAGCCGTCGCACAGCGTGCCTAAGACCACATGGTGCCGGCGCTGCTTTCTTGGAGGAACCAGGATGGCTGGATGGAATGCTGACACAGCGGCCGGGCCAGTAGGGGCAGGGACCGTCACCCTGGTCGAGGAAACCTCGTTCTGCATTTCCTTGCCCAATGGGGACATTCATCCTGAGCACCCGCATGGCCTGTTCGTCCAGGACACCCGCTTCCTGTCCCGCTGGAACTTGACAGTCAACAGTCAACCGCTTGAGTCCCTGGCTGCCGAGACCCGGGAGCCTTTCCGTGCCCTGTTTGCAGGTCGGGTTCCCCGCTCCGACGGATACGCGGACAGTCCGCTGATTGTAGAGCGGCTGCGGGAAGTCGGGGCCGGTCTCCGAGAACAACTTACGGTTCGCAATTTCTCAACAAAGCCCGTCCAGTGCGTGATGTCCCTGGAGGTTGAAGCGGATTTCGCGGACCTTTTCGAAGTGAAGGAAGCCCGGATTCAGCGAACGTGGGATGCAAGCCGCCATGTCGACCGGGACCAGTTGACCATTGACGGGGCTTGGCAAGGCATGCGAAAGCGGGTAGTCATTCAGGCGCCAGGAGCCGACGTGAAGCCGGAAGCGGTCACCTATCGGGTATCGGTCCCGCCACACGGTCACTGGAGCGCGATTGTCAGTGCTACGGCTGAGGTCGAAGGCTCCGCGCGGAGCGCTGCACTTGTCCATCCTGATGGGGAAGTGTTGTCCCCAAGTGACCGGCGCCGCAAGGAATGGGTTGCCAAGATTCCGGTCGTACATATGAGTAATCGATCCATCGAGCGGACCTTACGGCGGAGCTACGATGACCTGGGTGCCCTCCGGATTGAGGACCCGAACCATCCAGAGCGTGTTGTGGTGGCTGCAGGTGCCCCGTGGTTCATGACGCTCTTTGGCCGTGATTCCTTGTGGGCCTCAGAAATGGCGTTACCGGTGGATCCATCACTGGCCCTAGGGACGCTGCAGACGCTGGCGGACCGGCAAGGAAGCGTCGTGGACCCGCTGACGGAGGAAGAGCCCGGCAAGATCCTGCACGAAGTAAGGTTTAGCGTCAACGCTGGTTTGGCCCTTGGAGGCAAATCGGCCTACTACGGGAGCGTCGACGCGACGCCACTGTTTGTGGATGTGCTTGGAGCCGTCAGCCGGTGGGGATTTGGCGCTGATATTATCGCTGATTTACTGCCTCACGCGGACCGCGCCTTGGATTGGATACGGCATTACGGGGACAAAGATGGCGACGGTTTCGTCGAATATGAACGTCTCAACGACCAAGGGCTGATCAACCAGGGCTGGAAGGACTCCTGGGACGGGATCAATTTTGCCGATGGAACACTTGCGGAGCCCCCTATCGCGCTCTGCGAAGTTCAGGCCTACGTCTATGCCGCGTACACTGCGCGCGCCTGGATGGCATACGACGCTGGGGACACCGCACGGGGAGATGAACTCTCCGATCGGGCAGCAGAGCTCAAACGAAGGTTTAACGAGCAGTTCTGGATTCCGGATCGCGGGTACTTTGCAATAGCCCTCGACGGCAGGAAACGCCAGGTGGACGCCTGTGCCTCCAACATGGGCCACTGTCTCGTGTACGGCCTCGTTGACGAGGACAAGGCTTCCCAGGTTGTCGAGCGGCTTATGTCTCCGGAAATGTTCAGCGGGTGGGGTATACGGACCCTGGCCAGCGACATGGGTGCATACAACCCGGCCAGCTATCACAACGGTTCAGTATGGCCCCACGACAATGCCATCATCGCGGCCGGTCTGCTGCGATACGGCTTCGTGGAGGAAGCTCAGCGTATTTCTACTGCGATGCTGGAAGCCGCGGAATGGTCAGGTGGGCGCTTGCCCGAGCTCTTCTGCGGCTTCAGCCGCGACCAGTTCGCCGAACCCGTACCTTATCCAACCGCGTGCTCGCCCCAGGCTTGGGCAGCAACCGCCCCAATCCTCCTGGTGACAAACCTGATGCAGTACGACGTTCATGTCTCCCGTCGGGAACTATGGATGGATCCTGTACTGCCCGAAACCTACGGGGATCTGCACATCACCAACGCACCGGTTGGTGGCGGTCGAATCACTATCGACATCGACAAGTCTGGCCCGTCCATTCAGGGCCTGCCGGAGTGGATGGAATTTCGACGCGGACATCGGCCATGGATTACGGAACTGGTAGAACAGGCAGACCGCCGGCGAAAGAAGTAGGCAGCTTGGCTGCCGTCCAACCCGACGGCGTCATACTGTGCAGACTATGAATACGATGCCGGACAGGGATAGTCCGCTAAAAACTTCTGGCAGCCGTAAGGGCAAGAGTCCAGGCCAGACGGATGTGAGTTCGTTGTCTCCCGCGTAACAGGCCTCCCGTTAGGCACTACTACTTGCCTAACGGGAGGCCATGCCCTTGATGAGCGCAATCTCTCGCGCTCACCGTGCAAGGACATCACATCGTGCAGGCTGACCCGTCTCAGTGCTCCGGCCAGTAATCGTAGACGTCACTGGTCCCGCGCATGAATTCGATAAAGACGCAATCCTCGTCCCCGACGGTCCATGCTTCATGCTCTGGGGGCAACATCATAAGGTCTCCGGCAGAGAATTCCTCCTCAGATCCGCTACGCTGTCGAACCCCCAGACTGCCTTGAAGTATGTAGGCGACATGCGGCATTGGACACATATCCGTGTCGAGAATTCCGGTCTTTACCGCGTCCTCCGTCACCGAGGCCCCCACAGGGAAACGGACGAGAAGAGCGCTGGCCCCCTCAAGGGTCACCATCCTCTTCGTAATCCGCCCGATAGTAATGAGTTCGTATTCGTCCTCGTCAACAAAATTGGCCTTCTGCATGCGCGCGAGGTTTGCAGTCATATTCTTCCTCTACTCCTTCGTCGTGTAAGACGTCGGCGCTGACGCCTTACTTCAATTCAGCGACTTGCTCTGTGGACCAGACAAGTACGAAAGCTGTACTGCCCCCCGATACTGGGCACACTGGAACCCCGCTCAGGCCATGTGTCATCGAGGACTGGAACCGTCGAACCACCTATTTCCCATCGAGGATTTGGAGGGCCACGGGACGAAACCATGCGTCCGCGTTTGCTCCTATACCCACCTCAGACTGTCCGCTTTACTTGACGCGGATACCCCTAGGGGGTATAAATTTGGATGGCACCGATACCCCCAGGGGTACCAGTACGAAGTGACAAGTGGATAAGTTCCCACCGGAACGTAGGAGACGAATTGACACCCAAAACAGGACGGCAAAGCGGTTTGATACCCCTGCTGGTCATCGCAACCACGCAGCTAATGCTGGTGCTGGATGACTCGATCGTGAACATTGCACTACCCAGCATCCAGCGGGACCTGGGCGTGGGAGCCCTTCACCTGCCATGGGTTGTCAACGCCTATATCCTGGCGTTTGGCGCATTGCTCCTGCTGGGTGGCCGCATCGGCGACCTGTGGGGGCGGCGTCGCACCTTGCAGCTCGGCATCGCAATCTTCGTACTCGCCTCCTTGGCAGGAGGACTCGGGCAGAGCACAGAAGTGCTCATCATCGCCAGGGCCGCCCAGGGTTTGGGTGCAGCCATGGCAGCCCCTAACGCACTGGCGCTGATTTCGACTACGTTCCAGGACCGTAAGATGCGCGACAGGGCCTTGTCCCTCTATGGGGGGATGTCCGCCCTCGGCATCGTCATAGGCCTGCTTCTTGGAGGCGTTCTGACAGACACTCTGGGCTGGCGCTGGGTGTTTTTCATCAACATCCCCATCGGCCTGTTCGTTCTCCTGGGCAGCCGGGCCCTCCCGACCAAGGGTGGCCATCAGGGACAGCTCGGCATCCTCGGTGCCGTTCTGGGCACCAGTGGAATGGTTGCGCTCGTGTACGCGATTACACGTTTCGGTGAGGCCGGCTTCACTGACCCGGCGGCACTGGTCCTCTTCGGCGCTTCCGCGCTCCTGCTCCTGGTATTCACGCTCACCCAGGCGCGCAGCAAAAACCCTCTGGTGCCCCTAAGCCTCTTCAGAGACCGCAACCGTACCGGCGCCTACGCCACCATGCTCCTGCTCGCCATTGGCCCGATGGGCACTTTCTATGTCATCACCCTCTACCTCCAGCAGGTCCAGCAATTCAGCCCGCTCCAGACCGGTGCCGCCTGGCTGCCGTTCGCTGCCGGACTCATACTGGGCGCCGGTAGTGCCCCGAAGCTTCTGCTGAAGATAGCACCGCGTCTCGTCGCTGCAACGGGGGCACTCCTCAGCGCCGTCGCTGCGCTCTGGTTTTCCACCATCGCCGAGGACGCCAGCTACTGGCTCCACCTGGCACCGGCCATGTTCGTACTCGCCCTCGGATTCGGCCTGGGCGTCATAGCGCTCACACAGGCCGCCGTTTACCACGTCGACCAGGACAAGGCAGGGATCGCCTCGGCGCTGCTCAACTCAGCCCAGCAGATCGGCGTCGCTCTCGGTCTAGCCGTGCTGGCCGCTGTCGCGGCCACCATCTCAGCGCCGCACGAACGCGCGGGCGTCAGCCCCGGGGCAGCTCTCACGGCAGGATACAGTACAGCGTTGCTAGTCGCCGCCGCCATTCTCGTCATCGCTGGCGTACTGGCCCTCACAACGCTCAGTGGACACCCAACACCCGAAGCCCAAAACTCCGACACAAGCACTGACGAACTAACGGTCTGAGTGCCGCTTTCTCTACATAACAGCCTTTAGCAGGCGCTGGCGTTTTCGAACGCCAGCGCCTGCTCGCTTGTCTGGGCATCTCTGCCACCGAGCATCAAACGCCGATAATTGCGATTTCGTCAACCAATGACGGGGCGTAGCCGACGCCCCTGACATCTTCGTCTCGCGAAGCCGTGCACATATTAACGTCGTCAGGGTGGCACGGTCTTGGTTTTCGTCCGGCTCCTAGGACGCTGTCGACGGGGACGCGGGACGTTCCTGATGATCGCGCCGGCCTCTGCCCGCTGTCCAGGCTCTATCAAGGAGACGGCCATGTCCTGCGGATGCAGTTGGGCGGCATTTAAAGTGCAAGCACCAGGTACAGGCCTGCCAGGACCAGCGTGGTCGGGGTCATGAGGAGGCGTTCGGCCTTACTGCGCGAGATCCCGTTCATGAGAACGCCGAGCGCGAAGTAGGCCGTCAGCACCCAGATGGCCACAGAAGTGAAACCTCTGTTGACCAGGGCCGGAACAAGGTCGGCCTTGGCTAGGGCTGTGTAGGCGAAAAGGGCGTACAGGGCTATGGAGACTGCGCTGCCAATTCTCAGTTTTGGCGGAAGGACGCGGTGTTGGCCGCCCCACGCCAGATGTCCGAGCGGAGCCCCGGCGATGAGCGCACTCTGGAAGACGGCCAGGACGGCCAGAAGCGCACAAGCGAGTATTGCCAGCAGCTGGTCCAACGTCATCAAAACAGTCCTCTGCCCAATACAAGTGCTTTGACTCTCGCCTCCAAGTCTCCGGGAGGGAATCATCGTCCAAGGCAAAGCTAGCGCATCCCCGCGGCGTTCCCATTGTCGACGCCTTTGCTGCTTGTGAATCACGCCTACGGTTCCCCGATGGTCCAAGTAGCGGAACCCCGGCCAAGAGCGGTAGGCCGGAGTTCCGTGTCCAAAAGATACACCCCGCCCTTGAAGTGCGCTGGAATGTCACCGACAACTGAAGCAGGCCAACTACAAGGGGCACGGAGGGGCGTTCCGGCCACCTTCCGGCAGGCCAAGCCAGGCCACACTGGCATGCACGGGTTCATGAGACCGGGGTAGTGCCCGGAATGTCTCCCCGTAGGGGAGTTCGATGCTTCCAGGATGCACCTAAGCGCTGGCTCGTAAGACGACGGGGGCGGGGCTGCGACTGGGGGAGAGGCGCATGGTGTGGCGGCGAGCTTCACTGGCCAGACTCCACTGGCAAAAGTTGTCATTGAGCGGAAGTTGTTCTCCAATCGGTTGCCCAAGACGGAAAGACTGGTGTCGGCGCACGGACCAGCCCACGCACCGGGACGCGGTGAGCCGCCCAGCCGACCAAAGGAACTCAGATGCCCGTTGAACAACTCCGCCTTGATGACATCCGGATGCGTGATCCGTTCATCCTGGAAGCGTCACCAGGTGAGTTCGTCCTTTGCGGGACCACTGACGAGAACGTCTGGGGCGGGCCCGCGACTGGCTTCGACTGCTACACCAGCGGTGATCTCGAGCACTGGAATGGCCCCATCGCCGCGTTCCGACCCCCGGAAGGCTTCTGGGCGGATACCCAGTACTGGGCGCCGGAAGTCCATTCCGTTAACGGGCGGTTCTTCATGCTCGCCACATTCGCCACCTCCACCGGCGCACGCCCCCGTGGAGTCGCCGTCCTGGTCTCGGACCACCCCACAGGCCCTTACGAGCCGTGGAGCGATGGACCTGTGACGCCGGCGTCGGACCCAGGCCTCGACGGGACGCTTTTCGTTGATGACGGCGCAGTCCCTTGGCTGGTCTACAGCCGCGGCGCGGAGGGGACTCCCGGCAAAGCAGGAATTTCTGACGGTGAGATGTACGCGCTCCGCCTGTCCCAGGACCTGAAAGCTGGCGTGGGTGAGCCAATCCTGTTGTTCGCAGCTTCATCGGCAGGCTGGACCAGGCCACTGCGGTTCCCGGACGGGGTCCAACCACCGGAGGGCCTGAACCTCGCCAAGGACCCGATGTTCACCGATGGCCCCTTTCTCATCCGGTCCCCTGAGGGGTCGCTGCTGATGCTGTGGTCGAGCCACGGCGAGGCGGGATACGCGATGGGCATCGTCGAATCAGAAAGCGGGACCATCACGGGCCCCTGGATACAGAACGACCGGCCCCTATGGTCCAGCAACGGCGGCCACGGCATGATCCTCCGCACCTCCAAGGGCCACGACTACTTGGTCTTCCACTGGCCCAACAACACCCCCGACGAACGGGTCAAGCTCACCGAGGTGGAAATCAAGGGGGCACGGGTAAGGATCCTGTGATGAATTGCGGCTAAGTCTTGCACCAAGCTCTGGGATTCCAAGACCAATTCAGTGGTCCTGTTCCTAATGACGCCTGGTTTCTGCCTGTGCGCGCCGGCCCTCCAGTATGGCCTAATTACTGGCGGGCTCCGGAGTGGCTGAGTTCGGCATGCAGAACCTCTTGCCGTCCGTCCAGAAGCCGCCGTCGATGCAGTGGAGAGGCACATCCTTGTCATCGAACAAGTCAGCTGTCAGCCGTGTCAGTGGGGGGATTCGGCTTCCAGGTCTTCCACGACCCAGGCGAGAACGGCGAGTTCGTACTCGGGGAGTTCCTGGACTTCGTAGAGGCATGCCTCGAAATTGAAGGCATCGGCGATCCCGCCATTACCCCAGTACCTCAGCCAGAGCCTTTCGACACTGATGATGTTCAATTCGATGAGACTTCGCGCTGCATGCCGTGGATCTTCCATCATTGCCACCTCGCCGTAGGCGGCCGATTCCCCAAATTGATCAGCTCACTTACTAATCTCCACGGTACCGGACGGCGACCTGTCAGCCAACGGGGCACGGGAACCTTGTTATCGGGCATCACCGCTTCACAGCTCGTGTGCAGGGTCAAGGCGTAGTCAGCACAAGGAGGTGACGCGGGGCGGGGGAGTTCCTACGATGGGGCACATGGACTCCCCGGGACACGCCGAGCACATCATCAGCCTGCACGGGCTGGTGACCGGCAGCGCTGACATTCAAAGTGTCTTGAACGGCGTGACCCGTTTTGCGGCGGACGCGATGAGCAAGGCCGCCGGCGAAACGATCGACTGCGCGGTGACCCTACGGCGGCGCAAACGCACCGCGACCGTCGCGGGCAGCAGCGAGAAGGCAGTCACCCTTGACCACATCGAACAGAGCCTTGGCCAAGGCCCGTGCCTGACGGCCCTGGACGTGGGCCACCCGGTACTCCTGGCCGACGTGGCCACCGACACGAGCTGGCCAGAATACAGCCGCGCCCTGGCCGCTGAGGGCTGCCACAGCGCTTTAGGCGTCCCCATGGACCTCGGGGAAACCTCCGAGGCCGTACTGAATTTTTCGCTCCCGCCACCGGCGTGTTCACCGACGAGATCATCCACGAAGCCTCCGACTTCGCGCACGTGGCCGGCAGCACGCTGCGCCTGGCGATCCGGATCGAGTCCGTAGAGCAGCTCAACGCTGACCTGAAAACAGCAATGGCCACCCGCACCGTGATCGACGCCGCCTGCGGCGTAATCATGGCCCAAAACCGCTGCACCCACGACCAGGCATTCGAACTCCTGGCCAAAGCCTCCAGCCACCGGAACCAAAAACTCCACGACGTCGCAGCAGACATCATCGCCCACCTCGGCGTAATCCCCGATAACTCACTGCGCTTCGACGACTGAAGCCCGCCCCGAAGACCCCTCTCAGGGGTACTCCCCCACCCATTTTAAAGAGCCGATAGCTTATATTATGTCAACTAAAGTTGCCATTGATACCAAGCTTGTCAACAAGAGTTGCCAGCGTTCATACTGTCACTGTAGCAATTGGCGGCCGGTGAAGGGAAGCGCGATGGGCTGGTTTACCGAGGGCAGCGAGCATGAAGGCTATGTGGTCTGTGTCTTCGCGGATGGCATGTACGGGTCCGGTGGCAGGTGGATGGAGATCAACCTGATGTCGCCCGACGGGCGGCCGGTCGGGCATGAGGAGGGTCCAACCCGCGAGGCGTGGCGGCCGCCGTCGCAGGTGGTTGGCTGGAGGGTTGCCTGCAGCTGTGTTCCGTTCCGGGAACATGTCATCCTGGACCCGTTGTGGACACGGGTCTGGGATCCGGCCGATGAGGACATCGCCGCGGGGCGCATCTACGCCGGGCCACCGGCCAGCGCCGACGCCGCTGACATCGGCGACCGGGAGGACCTGGAGCCGCTGTTCCTGGACGTCTGGCACCGGCATATCGCCCCGGAGCTGTCGCTGCACACCATTGGTGCCCTGAGTCGTAGCCTGAAGGACCTCGAAGCCCAGCTCGACGACGCCGTCGCATCCGCCAGGGCGGCGGGCGTCTCTTGGGACAAAATCGGACGAGCGTTCGGGATTAGCCGGCAAGGGGCCCAGAAGCGCTGGGAAACTGTGTCCACCGCTGCGACCGGCCAACCGGAAGACAACTGAATACCCTGTCGGTTGGGATTCGGCATGTGATCCTACTTGTGTTCGGGGCATTGATATTTGGTGTTGCGCACGTGAGAATGAAGTATGACTGCAGTGACAGGAGCCCGGGGCGGGCTGAAGGCCCATCAGGATTCGATCCGATTGTCCGAGCCGGAGCTGGTCCGCGATTTGCGGGATCTGTTAGGGGCGAAGCTCGTCGCCTATATCGGGTCCGTGAAGGAAACGCGCGCGGTCCGGCAGTGGGCGGAGGGGGAACGGAAGCCATCCGCGGAGGTCATGCAGCGGCTTCGGACGGCCTACCATGTGGCTGCCCTGCTCGCGGAGCGTGATTCCCGGGCTGTCGTGCAGGCCTGGTTCCAGGGGATGAACCCGCAGCTGGACGATACCCCTCCGGCGCGGTTGCTCCGAGAAGGTCAACTTGAGGACGCAGGCCCGCTGGTCCTGGCCGCCGCCCGGGCATTTGCCGCGGCGGGCTGATCGGGTGGTTTCTGGTGAATTGACCGCGTTGTCAGCCGCGGGACGGGTTTGGCGTGTCGGATTCCGCCCGGAACCGTGGGCATGGAGCGGCTGGGAATGGGCCACCGACGGCCGGTTCCCGGGCCGCTGGGATGATCTGCACGGCAACTTCCGCACCGTCTACGCCGGCTCGAGTCTGCTGGCCTGCCTGCTGGAGGTTCTGGCGCATTTCCGCAAAGACGCCAGGCTCAGTCTGGAACTCGATGACATTGTCGAGGACGATGAGGACAACGTCCTGCATCCCACCATCCCACCGGGCAGCGTTCCCAAGGAATGGCTCGATGAACGCGCGGCAGCTTCCGCGGAACTGTCCGGCCGGTATTGCGCAGTTACAGCCTCCAGCACTATCGCTGCCCTGCACCCGCACTTCATTGGCCTGGCACTGAGCTTGGGGCTCGATGATTTTGACGCCGCGGCGCTGAAGGACGCACGGCCGCGGCGCCTGACCCAGGCGGTTGCCTCGTGGCTCTATGAGACGACGGACTTCGATGGTGTGACGTTCGCGTCCCGGCACGGCGATGATCTGCAGCTCTGGGCAGTGTTCGAACGCCCGGGAGACCCAGCTGTCCCTCCCAACATTCAGGACGTGGAGGTCGAGGATCTGCAGCACGATAGCCCGGCGCTCCTCACCGCCTTCGGCCTCCTCGGCATCCAGTGGGAGAACGACTAAGAAGAACCTGCAGGCATCGTCTGCACAAACCATCCTTCCGTCTATGGACCACCGCCCCTCGTGGCGGGTCCACCTGGTGAGGTCTCTCCCCCGTGTTTCTTGGCTGCCGGGCTGATGTTGGACGATGTGTCCGTAGGCTACCGTGAAGGGCAGAACCGTTGGGGGGGTGACCGTGGCTCAGACGAAGGAAACGGTGCCGCATGTGCGGCGCTCTGCTCCGTATTGGGAGTGGGTGGAGATGTACCGGCGGGGCATCGAGCCAACGAAAATCGCTGACGTCTGCGGTGCTGCAGCGACAACGGTCCGCTACCACCTGCAGATCGCGGCGAAGAGAGATCCTGGTCTTCGCGGCGAGCATGCCGCGGCCAGGCCCGTAAAGGTCCCGTCCGATACGGCTTTGCAACGGATGAATGACCTGCTCTCGTTCTACCGGACCGAAGGGCGCCTGCCGGCAGCTCATGCGAAATCCTCCAGTGAGCAAACCCTGGCCAGCTGGTTGTACCTTCGGCGGCGGGAATCAGCAGCGGGAACCCTCTCCCCCGCCCTTCGCGAGGGCCTGGGCGTCATCCCCGGCTGGGACCAGGCGTCCCCCCGTAAGGCTGAAGACGAGGCCCGGTGGCAGCGGCGGCTGAGGGAAGTAAAAGCCTTTCGTAAGGCAAGTGGCGAATTTCCGCGGCACCAGAAGACTGATGATCCACTCGAGCGCACCCTCGGGGTGTGGCTGCACGGCCAGCGCATTAACTACAACCACGGCAAGCTGCCACGGGAGAAGAAGTCGCTGCTGGATAAAGTCCTGCCGGGGTGGCGCGAGGGCCGGCCGCGCGGCCGCCGCCGCGCTTCATAACCGGCGTGCCGGCCGGGCGGCACTCAGTGGCCCCCGCTTTTTGGCGGCTGAGGTCCTTTTGGACCTGTCTTCCGGCCCCGATGTGCCTTTGGTTTTGCAGCCTTAGGTGCCTGCTGTTCCTCGGCCGCGGCGGTCCCGTACAGGGATCACCCACTTGTGCGCGTCCTCAGCGGCCCATGCCCTTTTGCAGGAGCTTCGTCTGGCCGTTGGTTCCGCGTGTCTTGCGGGCCTTCGGATTACGCCCTGATCCCTTGGCCACGGCCGCGCTGGGCGGAGTGCCCTGATCCTGGTCGGCATTGAGGCGTGCTTGTACAGCCTCACGGTCAGCAACCCCTTCGAGGCTTGCCGCCAGTTCCTGCCGGCGCTCGGCTGAGTCGTAGGCGGCTCCTGCTTCGTCACGCAACTGCTCGGGGCGGTGATTGGCACGAGCAGCTGTCCAGTCTGTGATCAGCCGCCTCTCCATGTCCTTCTCCTCGGCCACGCTGTCCGCAAAATTATGCCGCTGTTCCCAGTTGTGTGCCTCGATGGGTTTGGTTTCCAGGAGCCAGGCCAGCGCTTCGTCCAAGTCATCCTTTGAGGGCCGATCAACGGCCTCCGCGCGTTTCCTGTCTTCCCGGTCGGCCTCGGCCAGCAGTTGCACAGCCTGGACGTTTTCATCACGGCCGGCACGGCGTTCCTGTTCTGCCTGTTCGCGGTCCCTCTCAGCTTTTGCCAGGGCCTCCGCCACCGTTGCCTCATTGGCACCGAGGTTGTCCACGTCCAGCCCGTAGCGGCGCTGCACCTGGTCGCGGATCACCTGGGCCGCGTCGCGCACCGCCGGGTCGTGGTCCTTCCACGCGGTGGCCGCCTCATGTGCCCTTTCGACGTCGCGGCCGCTGGCTGTGTCCCACCACCGGTTGTCCATGACCGGGGCGAGCTGTGCACGGGCCGCTGCCCGCTCCGCATCGAACCGGGCCTGCAGTTCCCGGGCCTGTTGTTCCTCGGCCGCTTGGGCGCGGCGCAGCTCTTGCTCGCGTGCCCTGGCCAGTTGCTCACCGAGCCGGCCGGCGACGGTCAGCGCAACGCGCGACATTCCCTCAAGAGCCTCATCAATGCCGTCAGATTCGCTCATGGTTCCCCTCCTTGGTGTTATCTCTCAATGTCTGGGCCGGTACTCCCGCTTCGGGTGCTCGCGTGGGTGCGTGCCTGCACGTATTTCGGCGGCAGCACGGAACCCGCGGACCGACCGGCAACCTGGCCGGCTGTACTCGCGCGTACCGCGGCGGCAGCTTCGCTATCCGCTGTGGGCGTGGTCGCTGGGACGCTGGGTAGTGCGGCAGCGACCTGGCTCAGGTGGTGCTTCACCATGTGGCTGATCTGGCGTGCTCGGCGCAGATCATTTGAGGCCTTGTGCATGTCGTGGACGGCCTTGGCGACGTTGAGGAGCTGGCGCAGCATGATTGCCTGCGCGGCGGTTCCGGTGCCGCCCATCGAAGCTGCCATGAGCATGAGGGAAGCTCCGCGGGCAGATGGTCCAACGCTGCGGATGGGGCGGACCGGGTAGCGCCGCAGTTGTGCTGTCTTGGACAGTTCATCGGCTGCTGCTGCGAGGGGTCCGGGCGTTGCCTCGGTTGCCGTGGACCAGGCTGCGAAGGCGCCGGATGTCTCGCGTGCAACGTGCGCCCAGGTCGCGTGATCGTCCAGCGGGACGGAGCGCAGCGTTTCGCGGAGCCGGGCAACTTCGTCGCTGTACTGCTCCCACATGTGCGGGTCCGGTTCGCGGGCTTCGCGGCCGAGCGTGACCGGGCGTCGTCCACGTGCAGCTGCCTGCCATTCGGCGACCGCGTCGGCGGCACCTTGTGGGCTGTCCGGCCACTCGGCACGGAGCTTGGGCAGGGCAAGGTCTTTGGCGAGGTGACCGCCTCCGAACCAGACAGGCCGGCCACCTTTGGGGGGACGTTCTGCCACGCTGTAGCCGACCACTACGTCGTCACGTCCGGACGCGTACCGCGGCCTGACCAGGGCGCCGGTACGGCGAAGGCGACGGATGAATTCGGCCTCATCCTGGGCCGAAGTCGCGCAGGCACGGACCTTGCGTTCCAGGGACCGGCGTTCCGGTTCCGGGGCTCCCCGCCGCTCGGATGCTTCACGTTCTCCTGGCCGGAGGCCACGGGTGGAATGGGTGGGTGAAAGTTCTTCCAGGCCGTACTTTTTCTCAAGCTCGCGGGCAGCTTGTTGTGCCCGGGGGAAGTCCCGCCAACTGCTCCACTTCGTGCCGTCCTCGCGGACCATGGACGCAGCGATGTGGATGTGGTCGTTTCCGGCTTTGCTGTGGCCGTGACGGATCGCCACCCACTGGGCCGGCGCCCGTCCGCTGGCTTCGGTGAACCCCATCTCGTCCATGAAGTCCTGCGCAATTTCAGCCCACTTCTGGTCGGTCAGGTCGCCTTCCTCGGCACGCAGTGAAAGGGAGCAGTGCCAGACATGGCCGCCGGGAATCTCGACGCCCAGGACGCTTCTTGCCCGGTCCAGTTCCTTGGCAATGGCCTTAGCCGCGTCGGCGTTCAGTTCGTCATCGTTATGCCAGGCCATGATCGACGGTGAGCCAGCGACAAGGTGCGGGTCGGTGTGTTCGTTCGCCCGGCCGGGACCGGCAAGGTACGCGATGAGCCCGTGCATGCGGGTGCCCTTGGTGATGTTGGGAATCATCAGCGCACCATCGAATCCAGCATCGTATTGATCCGGTCAGCGACCGCCCGCACCCGAGTCAACACCGTGCGGGCCGCTTCGGGGAATTCGTCCGCCGCGTTCGCGTGTCGGGCGAGCTGGTTGACGTTGTTCGACAGGGCAGCAAGGTAACGGCGGGCCGCGATGAATTCCACGGCCGTCGCCCGCCGTTCAGCCAACGATTCGGAGTTTTCCGCGTACAAAGCAGCACTGACAAGGATCTCCGACGGGCTGCGCCCGGTCCGTTCCTCCAGGACCTTCAACTGCGCACGCTCGAACTCGGACATCGACACCCGCACGTACTGGGTGTCACCGTCAATGTTCGCGCGGCGGCGACGGGAGAATCGGCGCGGCGACTTCCGCTCTTCAGTCATCCCCGTCCCCTCCCCCAATGCCCAGCGCAGCGCCCGGAACTTCCGGGCCACACTGACGAGTGTGCCGCATCCAAGTCCGCAGGCCGTGGATCAACACGCGGGTTATGGCATATAACCACCTAGCTTGCTCCGGAAAATCACCTGCGCTCCGCTTTTGGCGCTTGGGGTGGTTCCTGGGCACTGCCCTGCAGGACGCTGCGCGTCTGACTTGTTCAAAACGACTGCGTCGTTCCGTTTCGGCTGGTTGAGGCTACTGCCCGGTCCTTCCTTGGCAAGTCTCCGCAGCCGGCTTTCGCGGCATATCCTCGCTCCGCTCCGGTATTCCACGGTCCAGCCGCTCCAACTGGCCAATTCCTTCACCGGCCAAGTTTCGGCAAGCGTGCCGAAAGGAACGCGGCATAGGGCAAGCGAAAGGTACAGTTTTGGCTCTCATCTCACCTACCAAAGTGGCCATGCAATACGGAGTCTCCCCGACGCAGCTACGGCAGTGGCGGCGGCGCGGCATCGGCCCCGAATACTTCCAGTTCACAGCACGAACCGTCAGCTACTCCGACGACTATCTGCGGGACTGGTTCAACGATCCCCACAACGCCCATCTCCTGGCGCAAGCCTCGGACATGTCATGCCAGGATGGGCGCGTCCGGGCGGAGCCGGCGTCGGGATGACCGTTAGGCTGGATCCATGGCTACCCTCGACATTGAACAGACACGAAACCAGGCCCGCGCGTTGCTGGACTCCCGCATTGAATCCGTCACTGCCCTGGTAAAGAGCCGCCAGCGAATCACAGAGTTGCGGGACCAGCTCGTTGCGGCAGAACGCGATGACAAGCGCGCCTACGTGCAGGCCACCCGGGACGGATGGAGCGGGGAGGAACTGAAGAAACTTGGCCTCGAACCCTCCGCGGTGAAGCGCCGACGGACGACAAAGCGCTCCGCCGGATCCGAACAGGATGCCGCCCAGGAATCCGACACATCCCTTAGCGAACAGTGACCCTAAACCCCACAAAGTGATGAAACCCAAGCCGCAGCGCTGACATCCCTGAAAAGTCGCTGCACACAAAAAAGGACCGGAACATTCCGGTCCTTTTTTGTCCTTCGGAAAAAGACATCTCACGGTGCCAAGGCATCAAGTGCCAGTCCTGCACCTGACGATGCCAACGTGACGCAGTACCGCCAAGTCGGCCATCTGGAACAGCCTCAACGCCCTCGCGGCACCAGCCGGCCACGCCGCTCAGTGTCTGCCCAGGCAGAATCCGGCGGCGCAGGAAGCGGCTCGGCAGAGTAGCTTGCCCTCGCCCACCTGTGCACGGCAAAAGCCCAATCGTTCCGCTGCTTTTCCCGCACACATGACGCTCCTATAGCTCTCAAACCTAAGGTGAGTGCTCCTTCTCGTAACCGTGGCAGCAACGCTGCCGGTGTCCACAGCCGGGGACAATCCCTAATGGGTTATCCACCGCTACGGCGGCCGAGGGAGCTACCCCAACGGCTCCCAAAAATACAGCCGTGGATAACCCGGATTGACCCCAGCTGTGGACACCTAATGTCACCTTGGGAATCCCATCCCACTGGTGACCAAAGCACCAGGGGTTGCAGCCCACTGCAATGGCTGGGATCGTGAGTGGTGTCTCGTGCATTGGGGCGCCGCCGTAAAACGGCGGGCCGCCAGCAACAGTGAGCACCCAAATGGAAAATCCCAAACTAATCGCCCGGACTCTGGCATTGCAGGACGCCAGCTGGCTCGAGGATCTATGGCTGCAGTACTGGGCAAACGGCGGAGACGGGGACCGCTTCGATTTCGACGCTTACGTGCACGACCTTAGCGAGCGGGATCCTTTCGACCTGGACATCCTTTCCTGGGCCATCGAGGATATTTTGCACCGCCTCACCTAGTAAGGGATCCGCACCCCACCAATCGGGAACCGCCTACGTGGACCCGATTAGTGCAAAGGTGACTTGGGAAATGGAATGCAGAGGGTAATGACACCCAGACCTCCTCAACATGCCGTAGAACTCCAACAGTCAACATTGCCCCGCACGTGACACTGGCTGTGTTGGCGTAAACGAAAAAGGGCCGGCTTGGTAGCCGGCCCTTCTCCGCTCCTCGGACAAAGGAAATCAATGAACAGCTTAGCGGAACCTGTCGTCGAACCTGCGTAGCTCATGTGTGAGAAGAGTTCCCCAGTGAGCGGCTTGTGGGCAGTAGCGAAAAGCGCGGCGTGGAAAGACTGTTCCTCGTGGTCGCGTTGATTGGCGGTCCGCCGCTGGTGAGTGGCTGCTGTGGTTCGCCGTGGGCGGCGGACCGCCCGACTTCTGGAAGGTTCCGTGCCCTGGTGTGGTGATGGGCCGGGGTCCTTGCCGGGCGGTGGGGTTCCGCCCGGCAAGGGGGTTTTATGCGGCGGTGTCGGCTTCGGTTGGCTTGCCGCTGTCGAGGATGATTTGTTCAGTCTCACTGGCTGTGTAACCCCAAAGAACCAGTTGGTTCAGGTAGTCCCGGTGGGTCTGGCTTGGGGACCGCCACGAGTCCTTCGCGATCGTCTTTTCGTACCCTGCACACACCAGTGCGATCAGGGAAAACTCCGGACGCGCCGTCGTCTTGGCGACGTGGTCCCTCAGCGGATTCCAGGCCCAGGCGTTGGACTCTTCGATCTTCGCCCCGACCATCTCAGCGGCGACCTTTCCGTCGTAACCGCTGGCCGTTTCCGGGTGGTGGGTGATTGCGTGGACGGTGAAGTACTGCCAGCCCTTCGGGGCCTGCTTCTTTGCCAGCAGGTTCTTGACCCATTCACGCCTGACCACAGTTGCGGACTGCATCAGCTTGTTGTTCTCAATCAGGGTCTTCCGTTCGGCCTTCTGTTCCTCGGTCATCGGGCCTTTCGGGGCCGATGACGAGCCGTAGCCGCTGTAATAGCGCAGCGTGAAGCCCAGTTCTTTCCAGCCGGTAACCACGGCGACGGCGAAGTGCTCGCCGCGGTAGTCCGTTTCGATGTAAACGGCGTTCCCGTCCTCGTCGGTGGCCGGTTCCCCGTCTGGCCTTTTCAGGGACGTGACCCGGAGGGTTTCGCTGTCCTCCCCGTACCCGCATTCGGGAACAACAATCGTTCCGGCCGCTTCCAGCTCTGCGGTGAGTGCGGTCAGCGCGGCGGCGCGGTCGCGCTTGTCGCGCAGCTGCTGGGCGACGTGCAGGAGCATATCGGGTTCATCCATGATGACCGATTCCAACTCAAGCGTGGCTTCCTCGTCGTTCTCGAACTCGGCCAGAATCAGGGCTTCTCCGATGGTGTATCCCTTGCCCAGGGCGGCGGCTCCGGTCTCGGTGGACTTGGCTTTCAGTGCCGACTCGACGGTGGTCTTGGTCCGTCCGGTCTTCTTCGCGATCGCGGCCGCCGAAACACCAATCAAAGACAGCTGGTGGTAGGCGTCCGCTTCGTCGGCCTCGGTCAGTTCGGCACGCTGGATGTTCTCCACCACCTGCGTCACGATGCGCTCGGCTTCCTCCGGGCTATCGATGATCATCACAGGGATCAGAGGTTGTCCGGCTTCGACGGCCGCGCGGGTGCGGCGCTGGCCCATCAGCACATGCACGGTGCCGTCGTCCTTGCGGTGGGCGATCACCGGTTCCATCACGCCGTGTTCTTTGATGCTGGCGATGAAATCGGCGGTCAGGGCAGCGTCCTTCCGGACGTTGATATCGACGGTCAGGGTTGCCGGGTCGAGCATTTCAAGCGTGGGTGTTGCTTTCATTTCGGTGGTGTTCCTTCTTGTCCGAGAAGTTGGGGGTGGGTGGGGCGGCTTAGGTCACCGGCCAGCTCCCCGTCTCCCCCCGCGTTGTTTTTTGGTTGCTGGCAAGCTTGCTTGCTCGGCGGCCGACGGAGGCCTGTCTACCCGTGAGGGCAAGGTGTGGGAAATTCCCGCAGGAAGTAAGCGACGAAGGAGCGCCTGCGGGAAATTCCTGCACCGCAGGCCCCGGTGGAGCTTGCGGAACCGGGGCTAGACAGGCCGGAGCGGACGCCTAGAATCCGCAGGACAGCAACCAGAAAACGTCGTAGACAAAACAGGTGATGACGGGCCGGAGCTCTGCGACGGACCGCCAGCGCCCAACAGCCGGCCGCGCCAGCGGACGCCGTAATGAGTCAGTAAAAGTCTCTATAGACCGGCCCTGGTTTTGCTACTCTGTTGCCGTCCACCGGCGTCGGTCGTTTCCCCAAGCCGTCCGACGCCGGTCGGGCATCCATTCGGCCGCCTGCCCTCCTGTCGCTACATGCGGTCGAGGATGACAAAAGAGCCGGTCCCTACTGGGACCGGCTCTTCGCATTCCTCGGACAAAGGAAATCTGTGGTGCAGCAGCGTTGCTGCCCGTGTGCTAGAAGTTGTGGTGTTCCTGGGCGTGGCCAACGTCGACAGGCCCGGTCACTTGGCCGGCTGTGAGCAGCTGCAGCTCGATGATGTCTTCGGCCAGGCTGGCGTCAGCAGCCGGCTGGTCGTCCTCAGTGAGGATGTATTCGTGTCCCACAGTCGCATACCCTCCCGTTGTAATGGCTGTGCCCACTGTAGTCCGGGATCCTGCACGTTCGCTGGGTTTGGTGGCTGCGCCCGCGTCAGAGTCACCGACTGCCAGAGGAGATGTTCCACGTTTTGGATGGCATCCCCTTCGCTACCTTGAGGGCCTTGTCGATGTCGTCGAACGAGCCGCCGCGCGGTGCGTGTCGATGTCGTTGGGTGACAGGCGGCCTCGTTCCACCACGACCAGAACCATGGGTTCGTGATGGTGCGGCTATACGCTGTGACGGTGGAAATCGAGGAACGACAGCAGCAGGACAAAACCCAAAGGCAAGCCGATCTCAAGCACCTTCCGAAAAGCTGGGCCGCTCTGGGCTTTCTGGTTACGCTCGCGGTCGGGCCCCTATGGGTCCTATTCGATAACAGTGCTTTCGTCGCCGACGGCGGACCCTGGAAATCGATGACTTGGGAAGAACAGCGCGGAGCTGTGCTTACGGGCCTGCTGGTTGCCACTTTAATTTTCGTCGTACTTGCGATCGTCCTATTGGTCATTCTGTCCATTTCGCTGGGTCGGTGGCGGCGAAAAATTTGGGCTCCCGTAGGCAAGCAAGGGGAGAAGCTGTCGAAATGGACAGTCTTGAAGCTGGGAGCCAAGGCTTTGGCTAAAGTCAGGCGTCTAAACGGTGAAAAAGTTAGCGTCCACATCATGCCCCTGGGTGTGACTGGGGTGAGCACTAAATTTAGGCTCTATGACTTCAAGGAAGTGATGGCCGCAGCCACCGTCACTGCGCCAGTGAACGAAATACTTCTAGAGGACGAAGTAGTCCTGGTTGACGGCAAGGATGACTTCTCAGGACGGGTTCAAGCTAAAGGTTTTCAAGCCGGCATCGATTTTACAATTTCCTGGACCGATCACGAGGGATACCCTCGCTGGAATTTCGTTCACGTTCCTCCGTCTGCTCTCCCCACACCATCAGGGACATCGACCGGAGTCGCCGCTATACCGAAAGGGCAGCGGACTGGAGTTCCTGGGCTGGTGAAGTACGGGGACCTTGAGACAAGCCGGGACAACAAAGACGGTACACAAATCGTCAGATGGAAGAACCGGAAGGTTGTTGGCAGGCTCGTCCCAGCGTCCGGTGGCGCCTGGGACGTTCAGTTTGGTGACATGTCGGGTACGGTTCGACCGGAATTCGTTGTCAGTGAAGAGTTGGGCCGTGCCCAGACAGAGGGAGAAGGGGTCGAGATGCTGAGGCTCCGGGACCTCAAGACTTCTGTAGGGCACTAGTTGTTTGCAAGCAGAAGGCCGTCTGTTAGGCGGCCTTCTGCTTATCTCGGCAAAGGAAAACTGCGGGGTTCAGCGTAGCTGGACGGTAAAGAACCTCGGCTGGCGAACGTCGTTGTGGCGTGCTGCGCGGCACTTGGGTTGGTGGTCTGGGTGTAGCGCTGAACGGCGGTCCGCCGCTGGTGAGTGGTTGCTGTGGTTAGTCCTGGGCGGCGGACCGCCCGACTTCTGGAAGGTTCCTGGCCCTAGGCCGCCCGCCACCGGAAGAGGCCGGGCCGGATACCTCAAGGGTGATCCGTCCCGGCCTCCGGGGTGTTAGATCAGGCGGTGCTTGTAGGACTTCTCAGCGTCCCGGGCGACGTCGGCGATGTGGCCGCGGTTGATCAGTTCCCGCAGGAGCACTGCGAGGCGGAAGTCGGAAACGTCCTCGGCGGCGAGTTTCAGGTAGCGGTCTGCCTGACTTCCGGAGCCTTTGAGCCATTGCAGCCAGCCCATCAGTGTCAGCATGGGCGCCCGTTGTCCTGCCGGGACAACTTTCATCAGCTCGAAGGCGACTGCCTCGGCCCGGTCCACGCGGTCCCAGTCGGGACGGGCGGTGAACTTGCCGGTCAGCACGTCCCCGAAGCTGCCGTTGTGGGTGGTGATGGTGTCCCGGAACAGATAGTCACGGAGGTGCCGGTGCTGGAATGCCGCCGCCAGCGCACGTGCGGTCTCGGTGTCAGGCATTCCATCCGCGTCCAGGACCGCCGCCCATGTCAGGCAGGCCATTTCGAGATCCTCGAAGGTCCCCTCCGGTGCTTTTACCGGAAGCACCCAGTTGCCCAGCAATTCAGGGTTGTACACCTCGAGATGCGGGGTGGACCCGAAATAGGTCAGCGTGACGTTGGCGTTGCTGTCCCTGATGGTGTCCAGCGGGTTCTTTTCTGCCGTGCCGTAGGTTGCCCAGTGGGTGCTGGTGACCAGCAGGACCTGCCGCACGGGCATCCGCGCCATGGCCAGCTCGGTGCTCAGTGCCGCGACGTGCTCCGCGTAGGGGAGCGTGTCATCTCCGCCGGTTTCGTCGTTGTAGACGATGACGTAGGTGGCGGTGGCCTTTTCGTCGTGGGCTGCGTAGGTGGTCATCATCTGCGCGTAGTCCAGCGGCAAGGCCTCGGCCGGGGCGTCCATCCGCAGCGTCGCGCCCAGGGTATTCCCGCGTGCGGTGAGCACTACGAAGGATTCCTTCGGCTGGTTGCCCAGCAGGTGCGGGACGGCGGCGATCAGGTCAGCGGAACCGGTGATGGTCAGTTTTTCAGTCATTTGGGTGGTGTTCCTTCTTGTCCGAGAAGTTGGGGGTGGGTGGGGCGGCTTAGGTGACCGGCCAGCTCCCCGTCTCCCCCCGCGTTGTTTTTTGGTTGCTGGCAAGCTTGCTTGCTCGGCGGCCGACGGAGGCCTGTCTACCCGTGAGGGCAAGGTGTGGGAAATTCCCGCAGGAAGTAAGCGACGAAGGAGCGCCTGTGGGAAATTCCTGCGCCACAGGCCCCGGTGGAGCTTGCGGAACCGGGGCTAGACAGGCCGGAGCGGACGCCTAGAATCCGCAGGACAGCAACCAGAAAACGTCGTAGACAAGACAGGTGATGGCGGGCCGGAGCTCTGCGACGGACCGCCAGCGCCCAACAGCCGGCCGCGCCAGCGGACGCCCAACAACTGGTTGAAGCGCAGCGAAAACCAGGGCGAGCCCAGCGAGCCAGCGTTAGTCCTTGGGCCCACTCGAACTGCCCTGGCCTGTACCGGTCGGGCTTGCCGCCGGCGGCCGCCGCTCGGCACCTGGTTACTGCGGGAATGGCGGTCCGCCGCCGGTAACCACCCACTCAGGCCAGCCACCTGCGGCGGACCGCCCGCGGTGACCGGCCCCGAAAGGCCGGCCACCTTCGGCCCTATTCGCGGCGGTCGTGGAGCGGGACGGCTCCGTAGTGTCCGGCTGCGCGGCGGAATCTCGCGTCGCTGCTGAAGATGAACGTTCCGCCGAACATGTACCACGGGGCGGGTTTATCGGCCGGGGTGATCGGCTCGGCGTGGACCACGGTTTCGCGGTGGAAGTGCTCGTTTTTGACGAGCCGGACGGCGGGCCGTTCCTCGGTGGCCTCGAATACCGGGTCGATGCCTTCGCCGATAACGGTTACCTCCATGACGCTGGCGGAGATGCCCCGGTTGGAGAAGTCCGTGCCCAGGGCGTCGCGGTAAATCAGGGCGGTGATGCCCTTATGGGCGGTGGTGTCGTTGCTCATGTGCTGGCTCCTTTGAGGTCGTGGGGCGCTGTACTGCCCGGCACCGGCCGGGCAGTACAGCGGTTGGTAGTGCTGGTTAGGCGGCGTCCCGCGCGACGTAGGGAATTCGGTACCGGCTGGGCAGTTCAGCGGCGGCTTCCGGCAGGTCTGCCGGGCCTTGGGCCTGCCCGTTCTTCCAGTGGAAGAACGCCTGCTCTGTGATGGCGTCATAAAGGCGGGCTTTCGTCCGGTAGTAGGTGCAGCTCACGTCGCCCTCGCAGTAGGTGGCGATGCCGAACAGGTTGCCGATGCTGTCAGCGGTGCGGGTAACGGCGACCATGACGTAGGGCCATTGGCCCAGGTCCCAGCCGTCACAGCCCCAGCTGGAGAGCACGGCCCAGCCGTGCTCTTCGATCAGTTCCATCCAGTCGTAGCCGCCGTTCATGTGGTAGTCCCCCAGCACGGTCACGCCGTCGATGATTTCCTCGGTGTCGGCGGTGGTCACAGTCTTGGTAGTGATTGCGTTCATTTGGGTGGTGTTCCTTCTTGTCCGAGAAGTTGGGGGTGGGTGGGGCGGCTTAGGTGACCGGCCAGCTCCCCGTCTCCCCCCGCGTTGTTTTTTGGTTGCTGGCAAGCTTGCTTGCTCGG
>NZ_VHIJ01000026.1:29157-104313 GCF_006680095.1 Pseudarthrobacter sp. B4EP4b
CGGGCCGGAGCTCTGCGACGGACCGCCAGCGCCCAACAGCCGGCCGCGCCAGCGGACGCCCAACAACTCGTTGAAGCGCAGCGAAAACCAGGCGTGGTGAGCGTAAAATGAGAGCGTCCTCCGTCACCGGCCGCTCCCCCCAGTTGGCCGGTGACGGCTGGACCTAAAACTCCACGGCAGCCTCCTTCTGTGGGATGCTCGAAGGCGTAAGCAGCAGGATGTTTGCAAAGCAGCGGGCTTGCATTCCTTGGAATGCGGGCCCGCTCTTTCTTTCCCGGGGATCCCGTCGGCGTTGGTAGCGTAGGAGCGTCTCGCCAGTCGAAGCGGAACTCGGGGGAGTTCTCCTCCTGGCGGGACATCTATTTCAGAGGGGCAGGGATATGGGGCTGCGAAGCTTTTTCAAGAGACGCCCGGCAGCAGCCGGCGAGAAGGTTGTTTCAACAGCCGTCACTGATCCGACAGCGCCGGAGCCGTTGACGCCAGAAGAGCTGGCGGAGCTCCAAGATGCCTGGGCCGAACTCGCCCAAGCGGCTAAGGATTCGGCCGTAAACAGCTTTCATGCCTGCACCCGGAACGGCAAGCCCTGGCAGGAAGACCCAGCGAGCGTGCGAAGCATGGCCGCCATGCTCCGCAGCTTTCCGGCAGAGGACTCCTCGCCAGACACAAAGCCGGCAGGTTAAGACCGGGCCAGCCCGGTCGGGCGGCCCGGCCCCCCACGCCGGCCTAGGTCTCCTGATCCTTCCGGACCTTGGAGATGGCGCGGTACGCAGTGATGGAAGCGCCCAGCGCTGCCAGCGAAAAAACGAAATTCACGATCGTCAGTGGTTCCATGAGGGTTTCCTTATCGTCGAGTAGAACCTAGGCTAAGAAGGAGCCCGGTGGCCGCAACCCTTGCGGTCACGACCACCGGATTTTCAGTAGCTACACCTTCCTCGCTTTACGCTTACGCTTCCGAGTGCCAGCTCGGGAGCGTTTGCTCGTTAAGAGCGCGTTCCGCGTGGAAAGCGGGTTAGCGGCCAAAATGTGTGTATGGCTTGGGCGTGTCATCTGCTTCTTCCGCCCCATCCTTGTTGGATTCCGTTTCCGTCCTCGGCGCTGAAGGCTGTGTCGTAGAGGGCTGGGCCGATGGGTTCGTCGGCGCGGCTGGGGTTCTTTCTTTGGGGTTGCCAGTGGCGGGGTTGTACCAGTTGCCAGGGGTCTTGAGGTTGATCGGTGCGCAGGTAGAGGTACCAGTCGACGGCTCGGGCGGCGTGGTCCGGGGTGAGCCCGCGGTGAGTGCGGAGCAGGTCTTTGAGTCCGGCGTTGATCCCGCCCTCCAGCGGGCTGGTGGTGCGTGCGATGTTCTGGCCAGCGGTCGCGCTGGTGAGCCAGGTGAACATGTGCCCGGCTTTAAATCGCTCCGGCCAGTGTTCCCCGTGCCCGGCGCAGACCCAGATGGGTGTACCACCAGAGCTGACCGGCCCCGATATGGGCGGGTCTGACGGTGTTCTTCTTCGCGTAGGTGCGGTGCTTGAGAAATGACTCCCACCGGGCTTCCCAGGACGCGAACTCGCCCATCCACGAGGCTGCCTCATCAAGGTCTGTCACGTGTGTCAGGGCCTTGGCCAGGGCCAGCAGTTCCTTGCCCGATTCCAGCTTCGGGCGCAGCGTCAGATGCGTGCGGATGTTCTGGCGGATATGAAACAGGCACCGCTGGACCTTCGTTTCCGGCCAGTGTTCCCGCAGCGCGCTCTCGAGGCCTTTGTGCCCGTCCACGACGGCCACGTCCGGTGCCGGGATCTGCTGCAGGAGCGCTGACCAGGAGGCGTGCTTTTCACGGTCGCACCACTGCCACGCGACGACGTGGGAACCGGTGTAAGCCACCAGCACACACCAGCCGTTGAAATACGTGCCGTCGAGCATGAGCACCGGATGAACTTCCCCGGTCACCGGCGCCTGCGGGACCACATTCCAGCACCAGGCACTGCGGCGCCGGAAAGTCCGTTCGGAGGCCGCGTACCCGCCCTGGCGCTGCTTTCCGGTGAGCCAGGACAGGAACGCCGTGAACTCAGCCTTCCTCGTCACATCAACCCGGGCCTGCGTGCTCGACGCACCACACGATCTACACCGCCACCTCGTCCGACCCGAACTGGTGGTCCCGTTCTTCACAAGCTTCCGAGCACATACACCACACCTGGGTTGATTCGATGGAACCGTCACTCCACATGCTTTCAAAGCATGTGCAAACCCCTACAACCCAAGTGAACACGGACAACCAAGGCCACCGCGTACACACATTTTGGCCGCTAACCCTGGAAAGCAGAGCGATGACAGCTGTCGCCAGGCTCACGACCGAAGTCGCGAGCTTGAGCAATTCGTCGATGCTCATGTAGCCACCTCCTTCCTGCCCCGCCGTGCGAGGCCCCCACGGGTCCAGCCGGTCGAGGGTGGGCCGTCAACCCCGAAGAGTGGCCGGAGAATCCCGCGAGATAAGGGAGCGCAGCGACCGCGGGGGATTGTCCGGGCGCGTGGGTTGACGGGTCGGGCCCCCGGACGGCTACGATCAGTGGCCTTGTACGGAGAACAACCCAGCCTCATGTAAGGCAAAAACAACGCTTTTACAGGCCGGAGCGAAGCGCAGGACCTTCTCCTGGGTGCAGCGCAGCGGAGCCCAGGGCTTGGGAATGGGGTTGTGCCCACTGGGGTCAGGTGGAGCCCTCCGCACAGCTCAGGCTGTCCCCATTGGCGTGCAACCCGGCCTTTGTCGTACCCCTCCCCCACAATGAAACCTGCGGCTCAGACGGCCGCTTTTTGTTGGCGTGTCTATTCGAATATATGTTCTAAGGTTGTGATATGGGACCGGAGCAAGCTGCCGCGCTGCAAGCGCAGTACGCGCGCCGCGCCGGCCCGATCGGGCTGACCGTGGAAGAACTCGATTTCGAGCACTTCCCGGCCAAGAACGGGTACCCCGGGATCCCGGTGAAGGCGTGGATCCGGTTCCCGAACTGTGCCGAACTCGTGGACGGCGAAGTGTTCGCATGGACAGCTAAGGCGGCCGAAGTGACGTGGAAGGACGGGCCCTTGACCTACCGGACCTGGGTGTGGAGCTCGGCGGTCACTCGCCGGGAAGAAATGATGAACAGGAATTTGGGAGAGCGGACCAACCGTGACAGCAACATTAAGTGAAACAACCCTCAACGCCCCCGTCGACGTCCGCTTCACCGCGGCCGGCACTCCCCTGGCCGTCCGCTACGACGGGCGCGTGTGGGCAGTAGCAGCGGAGCCGCTGCACTGGTTCACCAGAGACTCCTGGTGGGAAACCCGCCGCACCGCGGCCAGGGGCAGCGGTGACTTGGTAAGCATTGAGCACTGGCGGATACAGGTGAGGCTTGGCACCTCCACCTCTGCACTGCGGACCTTCCACCTGCGCCGTGATCCCCTCTCCCAGCAGTGGGTACTCGAGTCAATCACTGATAGCTGAGGCAGCGCCCCCCGCGCATAGACGCGCGACTAAGTGAGGGGTTTCCAGCGGTATCCAGTGGTCATTTTGAAGCCCTGCCTGAGAGGCTCGAAACCTTGTCATCGTTTGCCCTGGCGGCTGATCGAACGACCGTAGTGGTAAGTATGAACGAAGCACTAATGATTATGGGGAACGATGCCAACCATTTTTGACAATACCCCGGGCAATACTCTGGGTGACAGTCTTCTTAAGACCTTTCCTGAGCATGCACGGATTGACGTAGCTACGGGCTACTTCGACTTGCGGGGTTGGGGAAACCTATCGGCGGTGGTGGACTCAAAAACACCTTTGAACAGCCAGACCTCCGAACCCACCGCTCGGATACTTGTCGGAATGGTCACGAACTCAGCTGCCGAGACCATGCTGGCCAGCCTGCAGGAACAGGTCTCCGGCGTTGACCCGCAGTCCGATTTGCCGGATTTCGAGACGGCACGAAAGCGGCAGGCGTACTTGGTTACCCATCTGCGCGAGCAGCTGATGCGGGGACTCTCGTCTGAAGACGGCCAGAACTCTTTGCGTTCCCTAAAACGCCAGCTGGTCGCTGGCCAGGTACAGATAAAGGTGTTTACGAGCCGACCACTTCACGGCAAAGCCTATGTCCTGCACAGCCCAGGGCATTACGCCCTTCCTGTGATGGGTTACCTAGGCTCGTCGAATCTGACTGCCGCTGGGCTCTATAGCAATCTTGAACTGAACATCGATGTTCTGGAACAGGACGCTGCGGCCAAGCTCGCAGAGTGGTTCACTACGCACTGGGAAGATCCCTTCTCACTAGAAATAACCGATCAAATCATCGAACTCATCGAAGAGTCCTGGGCTAGTGAGTCCCAGCCGACGCCGTTCGAGGTCTTCCTTAAGGTCTGCCACTCAATGTCCCAGGACGTTCGGGACGGATACGGCTACGTGTTGCCACCCTCTATGCAGAAACTATTGCTGGGCTACCAAGAAAGTGCGGTAAGAATCCTGGCAAGACGTGTGGTGCGCCGCGGCGGGACCATGCTCGGTGATGTCGTCGGTCTTGGCAAAACATTGACCGCGATAGCTACAGCCATGATGCTCCAAGCGGCTGAAGACTATTCAACTCTCGTCCTTTGCCCAAAAAACCTTGAGAAGATGTGGCAGGAGCATCTCGATGCATACGATGTGAACGGTCGCGTCATTCCCTACTCTACGGCCGCGAGAGACCTGCCCGACCTGAAGAGATTTAATCTCGTAATCTGCGACGAGTCCCACAACCTTCGCAACAACAGCCGGAAGGACTACGAGGCAATACACGCCTACGTACGCGAAAATGACTCCAAGGTATTGCTTCTAACTGCGACCCCCTACAACCTCGCGTTCAATGATGTCGCGAATCAAATCGGTCTATACCTGGACGAAGACGATGACCTGGGCATCGAACCGACTGAAGCCCTTTCCAAGTATCCTGCGCTGGCCGAGAAGGTTGACGGCAAAACCAACACTTTGGCTGCTTTCCGGGAATCTGAAGAAGCCGAAGACTGGAAACGCCTCATGAGCGATCACCTAGTCCGTCGAACCCGGTCCTTCATCAAACGCACCGCAAGCAAACAACGTGTCACCGGTCTTGATGGTGAGGTAGTTGAACGTGAGTTCCTACAATTCGCGGATGGCACCCCCTTCTTTTTCCCAGTTAGGGTTTCAAAGCCTGTTAGTCACGATTTCAGTGACAACGATCCCGCGCGGCTGATGGAGGATGACGAAACGCTGGATGCCATCAGGTCTCTCCTCCTCCCGCGCTATGTGCTCGCAAAGTACGACTCACCGAAAAAGCCGCACAGTCCGTCAGACCGGAAAATCCTTGAGGACATCAGGACCGGCCGAGGCAACGTTGCCGGATTCGTCAGGACAGGACTCTTTAAACGACTATCTTCGTCCGGTCACTCCTTCATCCAATCCCTTCAGAGACAGCGGGCGCGCAACGACGTTTTCCTTTACGCAATCAACAACCGTCTGCCTGTCCCGCTCGGCAACTTCACCGAGAACCAGTTGGGCGTGACTGATGCCGACATCGAAGACACCGTTGGACTGCACGGGACCGACGCATCACGCTACGAGAACCTGAAGCGGACTTTGCCCGCGTCCACCAAGTGGATCAATACAACAATTTTCAGCTCCGAGCTGCGCCTAGATCTTGAGCGCGATAACCAAACTCTCACGTGGCTGCTGGAGCGCTTCGGGGACTGGGACGCGTCCAAGGATTCAAAAATCAATGCGTTGGTCGATCTGTTGCGCAATGACCACCCAGGGGAAAAGGTTCTCGTATTTACGGAGTACAAGGACACAGCCGACTACATCGCTGCCACCTTGCGCGAAGCGGGTATCAGGAACGTCGGGCTAGCCACTGGTGACACCGATAACCCTGGAGCCATTGCTAGACGGTTCTCACCAGGGTCCAACAGGCTGCCAGGTCAACAAGACGATACTTCATCGTCGGATCCAATCGACGTGCTGATAGCCACAGATGTACTCTCCGAAGGGCAGAATCTTCAGGACTCACACATCGTGGTCAACTATGACTTGCCTTGGGCGATCATCAGACTTATTCAGCGTGCTGGCCGCGTCGATAGGATCGGCCAGAAATCGGAAACCGTGTACGTCTACCTGATTTCCCACGAAAAGGTGGAAGAACAAATCAGTCTCCGACAACGCATAAAGATGCGCCTGGAACGCTCTGCTCAGGCGTTCGGCTCAGATGAACAATTCTTTGGTTCTGAAAGGGAAATCCAAGTCCTCGACAACTTCTACGACGGAAGGCTCGCCGACGAGGACGTCGAAGATGAGGAAGCTGACGCGGTCAGCGAGGCATGGCTGGTCTGGTCAAACGCCATGGAAAAGTACCCTGAGATCACACACCGCGTCCTAGGCATGCCGGATATGGTCCACTCAACACGCCAACGATACGTTCAAGAAGCTCACGGGGCCGTGGTGTGCTACGTGAGTACCGTATCCGGAGTCGATGCATTTGCCGTCTCCAAAGGTGGAGATGGGCTGCGTGAGCGAGAGCGGCTTATCACTCCTTACGAAGCCTTCAAACTCTTCCGTGCCGAGCCTGAGACTCCCACAGCAGAACTTCGCCAGGATCATTTCGACCGCCTTCGAAACATCGTCCACGGCCCTCTGTCCAGCGAAAGTGTGGCCGCAGGAAACCTCAAGGGCGTTCGCAAAAGGATCTGGGAACGCTTTGCAGGAACGTTATTTCAACGCGGAGCAGAAGAAGCCTTAAGCGCACTCCACGCCCGTCCATTGCAGAAGCAGGCTGAGCTCCGCCTACGGTCAGCATTACGCAACCGCGTGTCAGACGAGGACCTTGTCGAGATGCTGCGCCAGCTGCAAGAAGACGAAAAGCTCGTGATCAAGTCCATGGAAGTTGATCCTGCAAGGATCGTCTGCTCACTAGGAGTTCAAGAATAGTGGCTGCTAATTTACTGGGACTCGTCGAGTCACACTCGTACCAGGTGCTTTTCCTGGCACACCTTCGGTGGTCTCGGCCCGACCTTCCGGCCATCGCCGTCGACGTTGACGGAGCGCCTTTCACCGTCACCAACCTCTCCAGCTACAAAGGGCTGCGTGTCTGGGTTTGTCCAGTCCTGCCGAATGCGTCAAAGCAGGCGGAGATCGACCGTGCTATCGCGAAGAAGAGCACGGATCGAATCGTGATTTTCCATAATGACGAAAGACAAGTGTGGCGATGGCCGTCACGCACCGTTAAGGGAGGCGCCACGAGCACTCGGCTCACCTCGCACGCACACGTCACCGGAATGTCGAATCCCAAGCTTGTGGAGCGACTGCAGTTAATCACCCTGGCCATTACCGAGGATCTTAGCGTCACCCAAGTCATTGAAAGGGTGAGGCAGGCCTTCGACGTGGAAACGGAGAAGGAGACCAAGCGAGCCTCTAAGCTCATGGCTTCGATGTACGACACTCTGGCCCAGGCTGACTGCTCGGAGCACGCTATCTCTGTAACGCTCGCGCGCTTGCTCTTTCTACTGTTCGGGGATGACACGGACATGTGGACTAAGGATCTGTTTCAGGAGTTCCTCATTGAGCACACCAGCCCGGACGGGTCCGATCTGGCAGAACGTCTGAATGAGCTTTTTGCATATCTCGACACTAGGCCGGCAGACCGAGACGGAGTAGGTCCCCATCTTGCGGGTTTCAAGTACATAAATGGGGGTCTCTTCAGTGAGCGAATCACGCTTCCCAAGGTCGGCCAAGGTCTCCGAACAACGATCCTGGACGCTTGCTCCTCAAACTGGTCAGATATCTCTCCCGCTATATTCGGCTCGATGTTCCAGTCTGTTAGAGACGATAAAACGCGTAGGGAGTACGGGGAGCATTACACATCCGAAACAGACATTCTCAAAACGCTAAATCCGCTCTTCCTGGATGAACTGCGGGACGAGTTCGCGCGAGCGGTTGGACATCGTGAAGAGTACAGCCGCCTGATAAAGCTTCGTGAAAGGCTGGGAAGGATCCGTTTCCTCGACCCAGCCTGCGGCTGCGGCAACTTCATCATCATCGCCTATCGGGAGATGCGCTTACTGGAGATTTCGGTTCTTGAGCGCATCAGAGTCAAAGAGTCAGAACAGCTCGTCTCGTTGGCCGTCAACCAACTTGAGTTTGGTCTTGAAGGTGAGCTGGATGCAGCAGGGGCAAGCAGGACCACTCTGCTTGACCCAGTGGTCCGCCTCGACAATTTCTTTGGCATTGAGATTGACGAGTGGCCAGCCAAGATAGCGGAAACAGCTATGTTCCTTATCGACCGGCAATGCGACCTTCAGATGCTGGAGAGATTGGGTTTCGCTCCCGAACGACTACCCATCCAGCGCCAAGCCTCAATCATCTCGGCGACTCCTGAAAATCCTTCCGGCGGAAACGCCTTGAAGCTGGATTGGAAGGACATCATCTCTCCGGGTCCTGACAGCATCATCGCGGGCAACCCACCCTTCATCGGCATGGCCTGGATGGATAAGGCTCAGCAGAACGACAACCGGCAGATTTTCGCGATGTTGCCTGAAGCCCAAGGGGAGCGGACAGGACGACTGGATTATGTTGCTTGCTGGTATGCAAAAGCCATCGACTACCTCCGTGGAAGTCAGGCGCGAGTTGCGTTCGTCTCGACAAATTCGATCACCCAAGGGGACCAGGCGCGTGCACTGGATCCCATCCTCAAGCGCGCTGGTGTCCACATCGACTTTGCGCATCGCACGTTTAAATGGCAATCAGAGGCTACAGGTGGAGCAGCGGTCCATTGCGTGATAATCGGCATGTCAACGACCGGCCGGCCTCAGCGTGTCCTGTTCGACTACCCGCAACTATCCGGCAGCCCTGTCGCAAGACCTGTCACGGCGATAAACATGTATCTCTTGGACTCGGACCTGCCTGCGCCGGTAAAGCGCCGCGTTCCCTTCTATGCGCATTTGCCGAAGATGACCAAAGGGTCCCAGGCAACAGATGGTGGACACCTGATCGTTGAAAATCTTGAGGATTTGATCTCCCTGAAGGCAGATCCCGCCGTCCAAAAGTACCTTCGTCCATTCATGCAGGGCAGAGACATGCTGAACAGCACTGAGAAGTGGTGTCTCTGGTTTGAAAGTGCCCAGCTTGCTGAACTTCAGCGGGTACCGGCCTTAGCCGCAAGACTTGAAGGGGTGGCCATCGCCAGGCTGCAGAGCCCTACTGTCTCTGTCCAAAAACAGGCAGCCATCCCGCATCTCTTCACCCAGAGAAGACAGCCCAAAAACAGGTACCTCGCGTTGCCAGAGGTTAGTAGTGAGGACCGGGAGTATGTCCCGATGACGTACCTGGAGGCTGACGTCATCGCGGGCAATAAGCTCATTCACGTGGACGGCTGCCCGGAATGGCTTTTCGGCGTACTCCAATCCCGAATATTCATGGTGTGGCTGCGAACATTTGCCGGGCGGTTGAAGAGCGACCTCAGCATTTCACCTGACTTGGCCTACTGCGCGTTCCCGTTCCCTGACCTGTCCGCGGGCCAGAAGGAAGTAATCGCCAGCTTGGCCGAAAGGATTATGGAAACAAGACTTGAACTGGGAAAACCACTCTCTGTTCTGTACAAACGTGGACAAACCCCAAGCCAACTCGCCAGTTTGCACGACAAACTGGACGCGGCCGTGGCCGATGCCTTCGAGCTCCATGTAGAAGACGAACTAGAAGTGGCCAGCGAGCTGCTGAAACGACATCACATCCTCGTAGGAACAGTAGAAGCGCGAGAAGTTTCACCGCGACTACTAGGCGCAGCGGCCAACGCATGAAGATTGGCCGCTTTCACCTCGCTGGTTATCTCCTGAGCGGGGCGGCGAGACTTCGCGACCACATTGAGCGTATCGACGACGGCGCCGCATACGCCGTCGATGATCTGGCCCTGGTTCTTCGCCTCCTAATATCAGGCGCCCGTGGCGGTGAACTGATCGCGAGGACGGCCAACAGCTATGGAATTCAGCTTCCAAAATTCGGTGTTTCCGCGGAACCCCAAACCGTTCCAGGGATCGTGTGGGCTGCAGGGGCCATGCCCACCACTGAAGCTCTCGGAACTGGTGGTTTAGTGGACATAAACCAGCTGCGCTTCAAAACAGCCCTACGGATCCAACCCGGGTCCAAACAAGTTGATCTCACTTGGGACAAGTTCATCCGAGACTATGCCAACTATTGGGGCACTCACGTCGGGGACGCCATACGCGACGACGTACACCTGGCAGACCGAATCGGCACGGCAGCCGGCCTTCCTCTAACCACCTACATGTTGAGGGAGACTGCCGTCGCAGCCTGGTACAGCGCGCAGTACGTCCTTCGGAACGCCATGGTCCAAGACGACCCGCAGTTCTTCGCAGACGTGGACATAGCGGATGAAGACCTGAAGGTCTGGATCTCACCGCCGGGAGGCCTCAATGAACCACCAAGCATCCGCGGCGAACTAGGAAAGTTCCAAAACGGCACCAATGCAGGCAGTACAGCGTCCCTAGTATGGGCGGTTGAGCACCCGCTGACAGAAGTGGTGACTCTGGGAGAGTTATTCATTGGTGGGCTGCCCTATCAAATTAGGTTGGCACCAGACGAAGGAATCACCCAAAGCGATTACAACGTCCCAAGGCAACGTTCTCCTATGCATCCAAATCGAGTCAGCTTTTCTAAGGGAAAATCGGTAACTATCAGCCCGCAGTTCGTCCAGTGGGACAGTGAAAACTACATGCTCGGCATGTCCGGCTTCATCAAGAAACCGTCCGCCCCTGTGGATCCAGTCACGGAAAGCTAACGTGTAAGCCTTGCCCGTACGATGAGCAGATGGTTGAAGATTTCCGGGTCGAGTATGAGAGCTCTGGTTTCGTAAAGCTCTTGCGGGCGGCAGAACACTTCCATTCCTTAGAAGCCGAGGTCGACTATTGGAATAGCAACAACCGTCTGCTCGCCCCGACGAGACAGAACGTCTCCGATCCGAGTGAGCTTGAAATTTTCATTCCCGATACCCCCAAAATCCCCACGCTCCGCTGGAGTAATCGATTCGGGGACGGCGTGCATAACCTGCGTTCCTCTCTTGACGTGTTGGCCTACGAGATGTGCCACTTGGATGGAAAAACCCCGGAAAATCCAAAGGGAGTCTATTTTCCGATAGTGGAGCAGGAAGCCAAGTGGTTGGAGAGAACACGGCATTTAGGATCCATTCCCCAAACACTTCTTGATCGAATCAAACAGGTGCAACCTTGGCACGTTGCGGATCCGAAGAGACACGTGCTGACCTTGATCAACGGCCTAGACAACCTGAACAAGCACCGCTCCACTGCCGACCTGTTCACGCTGCCAGCAGGGTTGTCTCCCGAGAAGTTGCGGGCATGGCCCGAGGGGAAGGCGGCTGAAGATGCTTGGGCAACCCCTTGGATGAACGTCAAGTACATGGGACCCGTGGGATCTGCGGCAGAACCGGCACTTTGGGACATCGATGCATGGCCTGTCGTCCATTTTGAAGGACGGATGGCATTACTTGGTCATCTTCAGCCATGGCTTTACCAAGAGACGATGCGTATCTTCAAATACATCACTTCTGGTGAATGGCCGCTGCCTAACAACACCGTGTCCGAGCCATCCTGGATAGAACTCCCTTCTAGTTTTGAAGGTCAGGCTAACGGTTAACAAGCCGCGTCGCTGCGGATCGAGAAGCCAGCGGGACGGTCCTGTTCCAGCCTTCAGACAGGAATTTGATTTGGGCCAACTACTGGGTGGCTTGTAACTACTGACTACCCGCGACAAACCCCGTTTACACCTCGACATTCAGGTCGCTGTTTGTCGTGGTCTATCTCCAAGTACCATTTCCTCATGGCCCAGTTCCGCCGCCGTGCTCCGTCGGAGGATGAATCATAGAGTGCCACCCCGGATGTTGGGCGAGGAGAGATTGGCCGTGGAATTTACCGTCGAGGGGCTAAGCTCTTCGGGTTTTCGTGGCTTCGTACCATTCACATCCTTGGACGAGCATCGTTCGGAGTTGTCCTCACCCGGCATATATGCTGTGCTCCGGCCAGATTCGAAGATGCATTTCACCATCTCCAGCACGGGCTTCTGGCACGATGACAAGGACCCGGCCTACCCGTTGGCAAAGCTTCAACGAAAGTGGGAGCTCTCGACGCCTGTTCTCTATATCGGAAAAGCTGGCGGTCTCGCTACGGGCACCAGCTTGTGGCAGCGGCTGGATCTGTTTAGGCGCTATGGTTCAGGAGAAGACACCTCTCACCGTGGAGGGCGAGCGATCTGGCAGGTTCCGGGCGCAGCTAACCGGCTCGTTGTCTGTTGGACCGATACTCCCGGCGTATACCCAGAATGCACAGAGGAACAATTGCTGAGACTATTCAAGGGCAAGTTCCTTATGCTTCCGTTCGCCAATCAGAAGAGCGGCACGAAATGTCAGCATCAACCCGCCTGCCGGTGGAAGGGTCATACTGACGAGGATTTGATCGACTTGGGGATCCTGTAGGAATCGACAGCATTTGGTGCTCATACCGTTGCTCGTCCTGCTCCTGCTGCTCTCGTCCGTAAAGGTCTGGGACCACATTTAGTTCACTGGAGACAACATGAGACGCACGACCAATTTCCAAGCGATGGTCCACTCGATGTCTAAATCAGCGGCATGTAGCGTTTGATCCGGAAAGCCCGTCGGTCCCCCATCGGCGGGCTTTCTTCATGCTCCCTCAACGCTTGCAGCTTGTAGTCATCCTTGGTTCCGAGCTAAAGGAAACCGCTGGCGGCTGCGGGTACGACTTCTGGGACATCCTTCTGGTTTAGGGCCCGGGTCGGTGTGTGAAGTATGCCGTTATGTGGCGGCCTTTTTTGATCGGTAAATGTCGGTAGTTGCCGATGACGAGGATGCTGGCGGCTGCTCGATGACGTCATCGGTGATGGTTTCGAGCTGGTTTATTTTTGAGGACCGGGTTGATCTGGGGGAACAGTCGCTCGAGGAGCCGGAAGTTGCCGCGGGTTATCTGCTCGATTGCTGCTGCCTGCGAGTAAGGGGCAGGTAACCCCAGCGGTAAGAAACGGGTACTGAATACTCGACCACAGAGCGGGCAGAGACCTTAAGGTCGTAACGAGAGCTGGCGGCGAAGGGTTTTCGTCCGGAGACTCCGAAGGCCCACCCCCAGCCGTCGCCAGCTCTTCATTCGCTGCTCCTGGGATCCAGCGGTAGACGCCCGCAGTGCGGTGAACCTCAAGATTGCAGCAATAAGTCCCGAGCATTGGGCAAAGTGTCTTTTGCCGCGTCTCAGGGCTTCCTAGAGTGTCCCTACAGGCGTAATCAGGGGAGCTTTCCCGAAGCGATCAGGTCAAGGGGGACTTATGAGCGCAGATATTCCGGTTGGGGCTGAGGGTGCAACTATTGTGCCCCCACCCAGGGACCCGGGTCCTGTTCCTGCTCCGCCCAGGACACGCTTGGCGAGACCCCGTGAAGGACAACAGACCCCACGTTCCAGAAGCCGGGAACATGAGGTGCAGCGGCTGATTCGCGACCTCGCTGCCCTTGCTTCTTCCCGTCGTCCCCAGCTGTCATAGGCATGTTCGCGGCAGGGCCCGCAGCTGTGATGAGCGTCTGTTGTGGGTAAGACCTAGTCACGGGCCACCGGGGTGTCCCGGTTCCGAAGGCCTTGTTTATGGTCTTCTGCCGGCCATAGTCTGTCGTCATCCATGAACATCGAGGAGGCATCCATGCGCACAGCAGAACCAATGGCTGAGACTGAACAGGTTCATCGTCTTTCCGAGAACCTCATGAGTCAGTTGGCCAGGGGCAGGGAATGGGCCACGCCCGGGGTGCAGGCTGCCCTGCAGCGTGCCGTGGCCGGGCTGGATACAGGCATTGAGACTGCCTCTCCACGCCTCCAGGCGCTGTTGCGGCGGCTGGCCGACGAGCTTGCCGGCGGTGTGGAGACGATGGCTCCACGGCTCCAGGAACAGCTCAAGCATGTTCGGCCGAAAGCTGCCCCCATCCCGGTTCAGTCCCGGCGGCCGTCTCTCCGGATGTGGTGGATCGGTGCACTGGCAGCATTGGCAGCCGGGGCAGCAGTCTGGGGCTCCATGCGCGCATCCAAAGAAGAGCCCGCCCCTTCGGTCAGCCCGCAGGAAAACACCGGTACTGGCGCTAATGTCGACGCAGACCTGGCCTCTGGCCGGATGTAAGTGCGCGGCCTGGGGACGCGGAAGGGCGAACCCGGCGTTCGGCAATGGATACAGGGGCTGATGGGGGATCCTGAGCTTCCCAGAATCATCGGCGACCCCAGGGGGCCGGAAGTGGTCACTTCCGGCTTGTCGGATGAAGACCTGGCCCGGCTGCTGGACGCTCTGTACCGAAACCTCGATTCTCCTGCCCCTGAACCGGGCGCTCTCTTCTGGTATGAAGCAGGTCTGGAAGAAAGCCTCCGCAGAGCGCGGGCCGCAGCTGACGCGGTCTGATAAGGGTTTATCCCACATGAAACGCCCCCGGAAGGAGAAGTTCACTTCCGGGGGCGTCGTTCACACAGTCAGTGCAGCAGGTCGCCTGCTTTGGGCCTGTTAGCGTCGTTTGTCGTCGATACCGTCGGTATCGATGTGTTCCTTGCGGACTTCTTCGCTGACAGTTTCCTCGTCGCGGACAACATCTTTGTCCAGGCGGACTCGTTCGACGGGGACGGTTTCCTTCTCGACCACAGGGCGCTCCTCGTGGAGGGTCACCTCGTGTTCCTCTTCGCTGATCGCCGGTCCCGACATCGCTGCGCCACGGTTTGCATCGGTGATGGGCTCCCGCTCAATCCGGACCTCTTCGCGCTCCACCGGGATCGTCTTGGTGACGTTCTCGGTGGTGACGTACTTGCGCAAACGTGCCCGGCCGGTGGCCTCACGTTCCTTGCCCACGTGCAGCTTTTCCTCGGACCGGGTCATGGCATCATCAGTCGTTCGACGGGAGGTGTCGTGTCCCACGGTGCTGCGGCCGGCGGTGTCGTAGTCCCGCGCCGTTCCAGTGGTGGCATCGGTATCGGCGTAATTGCGTCCGCCACCAAGGCGGTAGTGCTCGTAGAGCCGATCCTCTTCAGTCGGGTCCAAGTGACCGTCCGGGTCGATGCCCGGGGCGTCCTTCACCTGGTCCTTGGTGTACGGGACAACGAGATCATCGCCTTCAACCCGGGCTTCCTGAACCGGCACGAACGATTCGCGCGTATCGAAAAGTCCTGTCTTGACCGTGACCCAGTTGGGCCGGCCGGTCTCATCATCGGTGTAGACCTGGCCGACGCCGCCGATCTTTTCCCCGTTGGCGCCGATGACATTGCCTCGCCCAGCGAGCAGGCGGTCGATATGTTCGTTGCTGATCATGAATACTCCTTAGGGATTCTCGATCTAATTTCGTTCGTCACGGTCAGCAGTCGGGCACAGTCCATTTCTCGACCATGTCCTCCCGAGGGCCGGACGGCGACGCTTAGCGACGCTGGAACATTCCCCCTCCGTCAATCTAAACCACATCACCGTGAAGATAGCAAGCATGCTTATTATCCTGCCAGGATGAACCTTGTAAAGCGTCTAACGGTCTATGGCGTAATACCTGCTTCCCAGCCTCTTTGCCCTAAGACTTTGCCGTTACTGAAGATCTCGGTCCCGGTCAAAATCCCTTACGGGTGGCTGGTCTTCAGTCTCAATGCGGCGAGAGCCTGAGACTGAAAGATTTCGAGACGCGGTTACTGGGGAACCCTCTACGCTCTCCTGGGGCCTTGAGGTCCGGGCGATGGGAAACAATAGAACCAAAATGCTTTTGGGGCAGACTCGGACCCAACGCGAGCTAGTTCCTGCGCCAGCCGTGAATTAGCTCGTCCAGTTTGGCTAGGCGCTCCGGGTACAGATTCCCCTTCTTTAGGGCATACCGCTGCACCGAGATCCATTTGCCAAGCGCGTATTCCTCAGGCGGGCTGGACGGTCCCATGACAGGAAACCGGCCGTGAGTATGGACATGCTCCACGAGCTGTTCCAATCGGCTGTTCCAGCGTTCTTGGTCTCCGGGCGGGCGGTTTCGCCAGTTTGGCAGGGCGTTGTCCAATTGCGCTATTCGCTCGCCATGCTTCCGGTCCCGGCTTACTGTCCGTGTCGCGTTTTGACGATGGAGCCAGTTCGCCAGGCTGCGTTCTTCGTCTTCAGTGGCAAGAACGGATGGCCGTCTCCCTGCTTCTCTGTGGAACTGTACTGTCCGCGCCAGCATCTGTTCCCAGCTTGGCCGCACTCTGTAGGGAGAGTTCCAGTCGGGCAGCAGCTCGTCGAGCTTTACTGCCCTGTCCGGCAACAGCACGCCGTTTCGTAAGCTGGCCTTCTGGTTTCTGAGCCAGAAGCACAACGACCGTTCCCTGGCGTCTTGCGCATACTGGGATGGAACCCTGTTGTTTTCCTTGAGGAAGGAAACATAGTCAGCGAGCTGTTCATCCCACTCACGGGCGGGAACAGCTTCTAAGCTTCCATCCAAGCGCCCTTCCAATGTTGTCCACCTCCATACATGCTGTCGCATCGGAACGCTCCAGCAAGACTTCTGATACTGGGGTTCATTGCCAGCAAGCCGACAGCCACCGGTCAGTTACGAGAAAAAACTGAGGGACAGAACCCCACGGGCCCTGTCCCTCAATTTTGTTAGCCGCTAGCCGTTGCATCTACGTCTCGATAAAGCGGGCTAATCCAGACCGTTACGCCTGGCTGATCGTGACTGGTGCCCCGTTGTTGGTGCAAACCGTCCTGGTGGTGCCTGATGCGTCAACGGCCGTTCCCAAGACTGCTACAGGGCCAACTTTAACGCCGCAAATGTTGGCTGCGACCGTAGCAGCAACACCGACGTTGACGTCTTCGAGAATCGTTATGTCACCAACCGCGACGTTGACGAGGCCATTCTGTCCAATCAGTTGAGGAGCGGCGGATGCGGGCCCAGCCAGGGCGCCTCCGGCGAGCAACATTGAGCCTGTGAGTGCGAGGGTGGCGCCGGCTTTTTTGAATGCATGCATGGTTTTCTCCTTGTTTGGATTGTCCCCCATACTGTTTCTCCAGCACTTACGACGCTAGTACTAAGCATACTTACAAACAACCCTTGACAGCAGATTAGGTAGGGGTTTCTGCGACGTTGGGTAGGGTGTACCTAACTCCTCAGCAGTAGCCTTTAACAGGCAGCCCACCTTCGCCGGGACAGGCCAGTGTGGGTGGACTGCCTCGGCGAAGGTGCGCGTTCTGGGCCGCACCACATTAAGGGGCCACCCGCTGGGGCACCAGGTGCCCGCCCCACCTCTGCCGGAACAGGCATCGACGCCCGTGGCCGGCTAACCCAAAATATCGGCTCATCCCCCAGAAACTGGATTTGGCCTCAATCGCCGTTCTGAGGACCGCCTTTGCCGTGCCGGAGCATGCAAAAAACGCCACCCGGCCGTCAAAAAGATTAGGAACCAAGAGATGCGCAAAACACTGCTAACCCTCGCACTCAGCTGCTTCCTCCTCGGAGGATCCATGGCGTCCGCCACGGCGGCATCGCTGCCCGAGAACTGTACAAAGACCCAAGGCACAGTCACGTGCAGTACCTTCGAAGGCCCGGGCAAGAACCAAGGTGGAGTCGGCTCGACCGCAACCACCGAAACGCAGGGGAACACCACCAACAAGAGCCCTGCACCGCAGGACCTTCAGGACCAATGCGCAACCAACCCACCGAAGAGCCAGGGCGCCCCTGACACCTGCCCATAACCACTAAGGAAAGCAACCAAGCATTCAAAACCCCACACAGAGCAGTCCGGCGCCTCAGGCGCCGGGCTGCTTCCCTGACGCCGATGAAGAATCATGGCCCGTACCCGGAAGCGGCTTCCGGAAGCCGATGTTCCTGGGGGAAGCGCCGGCGGGCAGCATCGAACCCTAGGCGTCTCGATAAACAAAAGCTTTTCAAGACACTGGTCGGGACGTCCGCAACGCCCAACCGGGAGGCTGCAAAACCGGGCGCGCACACGTCTCGAAAACACGTCTCACCACAAATTGTCTCAACGTCCGCGTGTGCCGGGCTTTATGAGTCAAAATGGCCTGATGAGGCAATTGGGCTATACGCGAGTTAGTACTTCGAGCCAGGATGCCCAACTGCAGCTCGACGCGCTCGTCTCCGCCGGCGTGCAGAAGCGCGACGTCTTCGCCGACGTAACCTCCGGAAGTAAAACAGCGATCGAACGGCCCGGGATGAAGAGGCTCCTCGAGTACGCCGAGGAGGGCGACACCGTCGTTGTCTGGAGGGTCGACCGGTTGGGCCGGTCGCTGATCGACGTTCTGAACACCGTGAACCTACTAAGAGAACGCGGAATCCAGGTCCGATCCATCTCCGACGGTATCGACCCGACGACCTCAACAGGCCGGCTGATGTTGAACATGCTCGCCACCTTGGCCGAATATGAGCGCGAGCTGATCGTCGAGCGAGTCAATGCCGGCATCGCCGCCGCCAGGCAGAACGGAACACGCTTCGGCCGACCGCTGACTGATCCGATCGTCATAGCGGACAAGCTGGCCATCGCTCAGGACGCCCGGGCCAAGGGACGCACCGCAGAAGACGCGGCCCGCCTCGTCGGCTGGAGCCGCGCCACTCTCTACCGCCACCAGCAAGCCCTCGCCGCGCACAAAAGCACCACAATGTAGGTGCCCGGGGACGGCGGAGAGACCCATGACTGTAGATGTGGAGCGCAAACGAAACGGGGGACAGAATCAATGGAAACGAGGCGGACCGCACCTGATCCGGAGTGGGTACAGATGTACCGGCAGGGAATTCCGACATCAAAGATTGCCGCTGCGGCTGGCGTCGCAGCAACCACTGTCCGCTACCACCTGCAGATCGCTGCACGGGCAGAACCCGGCATTCGAGAAGAACACAAAGCAGCTCTGCCCGCCGTGGCCCCGCAGCCGAACCAGGTAGGTCTACGGAACCTCGCCGACCTTCTAGCCTTCCATCAGGTACATGGCCGGCTACCCTCCAGCCATGGGAAATCAGCCCGGGAGCGTGCACTTGAATCCTGGTTGGCAAACCGCCGTCGGCAAGCGGCAGAAGGAACCCTCTCCCCCGCCTACCGTGAAGGCCTGGCCGTCATCCCAGACTGGGACAAAACATCCAGGAGCAAGGCCGATGACGAAGCCCGGTGGCAGCAGCGGCTGGATGAGCTGCGGAGGATCAGGGCTGCCGGCGGCGACTGGCCCCGGCACCAGAAAACGGACGACCTGGACGAACGCATGTTGGGCGTTTGGTTGCATGGACAGCGGATCGAATACCGCGCCGGCAGACTGGATCCTGCCAGGGAGAAGAAGCTGAACGAGATCCTGCCCGGGTGGCGGGAGGGTCGCGGCCACAGGGGTGGTCGCCGCGCCAGCCGATAACGCACGGCTGTCACCGGGGTGCCCTGCGGCTTCTAGTAATTGTCAGGAGTTCCTGACACACTTGCTGTCAGGAACTCCTGACGGGAAGGCATTGCAATGGGCTGGGTATCAACCGACAATCACCACGAGGGGTGGGCGGCTTGCGTAGCGCCTGACGGAAGGCTTTCTTCCTCGTCCTCAGGCGAAGGAATGCTCGTTAAAGGGGTAACTGGCGGGTACAAGCGGGACAAGATGATGCCTGACTACGAGATAATCCCCGATGAAAAGATGATCGGCTGGCGTGGAGCTTGCACCTGTGGCTGGCAAGGCGAAATGTGGAAAAGAGTCACCTCTGCAGCCGACGCTGACTTCAGCCGGCACCGTGACTACGTCTCATTTGACGGCTTCGCCGACGCTTCCCGAAAAGTCGAAGACGCCATTCACGAGGAGTGGAAGGAACACATAGCACCGACAGACGCCATTCTTGGCGTCGAAGCAGCTGCGCGTGAATATACCCAAGCCGGCCAGAGGCTGGATAAGACTGTAGCGGCCGCGAAGGCAGCCGGCGCTTCCTGGGCAGACATTGGCCGGGCGGTCGGCATTAGCCGACAGTCTGCCCACGAACGCTGGGCGGATAAATAGTAAGCCCGGCCAGCCCCCTCCCCCGACCCTCCTCCTATCCTCGGCATGCCCCGCCAAAACCTTGTTGACCAGGTTTTGACCAAGATTCTTTTCGAGAACCAGTTCTGACCAACAGGCGGTAGCTCTAGGCACACCCAGTTCGGCGACTTGCCCGGATGAGTCAGAAACGGTCGTATTTGACCTGCCCCTTTCAGAGCGCAGCGGCCGGTTGGCCCAGCCACCGCGATGGAGCGCAGAATGGGGTTCAGTCCGGCGGGCTGCTGTGAGCATCGAGTTGGAACTTTGGGCGTGTTTAGGGGTGTTTGATCCAGCAGGCGAGGATGGTGGTGGAGAGCTGATAGGCCAAAGCGTTCCGGGTGATGTTGTCCGGTCCGAGAGTGGGCGGCAGGTTGCTGGCGTCCACGTGCAGGATGAAGCTGTCCTTTTGGAACACGGCCGATCCGTCTGGGGTTTCGTAGGCCGGGAACCCGAGGTTCGCGAGGCCTCCGATGGGGGCGGCGTCTTTAGCCAGGGCCTGCATCGCGTCGAAGTATTTGCGTGCCGATGCCTGGTCCGTCGCCTCCTGGACCGAGATGACCAAAGCTCCTTCGGCCAGGTGGTAGGTGCAGGTAAAGGTGCTGTCGGCCCAGCTATCGATCGTGTGGGGGTCCCAGTCCAGATCCAGGATGGAGCGCAGTCTCTCCTTTGGCTGGTCCCCGCAGACCATCAGGGCAGCGGCGCTGGGTCCATTCGCCGTGGTGCCCGGTGATGCGGATCCCTGGCTGTGATGGCCGGCACCGTGGTGGCTTACTTCCGGTGACGTTGCTGGCACGGCTGCCGCCATGGAAACGCCTGGCGCTGCGGTGACCGATCCGGCGGCTGTTGCACATCCGGAGAGCAGCAGGGCAGACAAGGCCAGGGAGGCCAGCAGGGGTTTGTGCTGTTTCATGGCTCATCCAGTTCTGGCCGCTCTGTCTTGTGGGCAGTGGCCGGTTGTCAGGCGTTGAGTTTGGCGTAGATGACGTAGTTGTCGTCAAAGAGGCCGGTGGCGGGGTCGTAGCCGTCGCAGGTGATCAGACGGAGTTCGGCTCCGGGGGTGTTGCCGTAGACCTCGAGGGTGGGAAATTCGTTTTTGGGATACAGGGCGCCGCGCTCAACGGTAAACACGGCGGTGCTGCCGTCGGTTCGCGAAACGTTGATCTCGGCCCCGGGGGTTAGCTTCCGCAGGTCTGCAAAGACGCCGGTGTGGCCGCCCAGAGCGTTGACGTGGCCCAGCATGACTGAGGGTCCGCGTTCGCCTGGGGTTGGCGAGCCGTTGTACCAACTGGCAGGTGCACCGTTGCCGATGTCCTCCGGTACTTTCAGGGAACCGTTGTCTTCCAGTCCCAGATGGAGCAGGTCCGTCCGGACCCCGATCGCGGGAATCGTCAGGGTTACCGGGGGTGAAGCACCCAGCACGGCCGGGAGCTGCTGGGCGGGCGGAGGCCCTGTGGCAGCCGGCAGACCGGGGGTTCCAGCCGGGGATGCAGCGGCGGTGGCGCTTGACGGTGCCGGCGCAGGGGCCGCCAGGGATGTGACGGAGATCGAAGGGGATACTCCGGCGCCGGGAGCCGTGGCGGTTCCTCCGGCGCAGCCGGCCAGGGAAAGCATGAGCAGAACCCCGCCGCCGTGGAGGCCCCGAGACCCCCGCGGCGGCCGGGGTTCCTGGGTGTCACAGCAGTGATCCGTTCAGCTTTGGCTTAGGCTGCTGCGTTGCGGCGGCGGACGGCGTAGGCTCCACCGGCCAGGGCTACCAGGACCAGCCCGGAACCGATTGCCAGGGCTCCGGTGTCGGTGCCGGTTTCGGTGGCAACGCCGGTCGCGGCGCCGCCTGCAGGCATCTTCATCTGACCGGCCGTCAGGGTCCCGCACAGCGCGGGAGAGGTCGCGGCAAGGGGAAGCGTGGGGGCAAGATCGCTCTTGGCGGCCTGGCCTGCTGCGCTAAGGGTGGCGGGATCAAGACCATGCACAACAACCACCGCGGTGCCGGCTTCGAGGGCCGCATGGGTTTCAGCGTTCAGCTCGAACGTACGGTCCACCGTGTAGGAGGCACCCTGTCCGCCGACCTTCAGGTCAAGACCCGCAGCGGGGCTGGTATCGCCACTGGTGGACAAAGTGGTGACGATGCCGCCATAGGAGGGTGCACCTTCGGTGGTGGAGATGACCATGTCGCCGTCTTTGTCGGCCGAAGGGTCTGGACAGACGCCCTGGGCGCCGCCGTGGATGTGCTGAACGTGCGGGTACGGGGCATCCATGAAGGTCGCCGGCATGCCCGACACTTTCAGGACAACGTGGGCCTGGTTGCCCGTGACATCAACGGTGATGGTACCTGAGCCGGCGCTGCCATTGAGCTGCTTCAGGGTGGACTGGTAGGAACCATCATGCGCCATTGCCGGGGCGCCGGAAAGGGCGAGGGCTCCAAGAGCGAGGGTGGGGACTGCCATAAAGCGAAGTGTCTTATTCATCGTAAAAATCTCCTCATACACGCGCGTGTGATGTTGATTCCCCATAAGAGGACGACAGTACTTCGCAACCACGCCAGGAAAAGATGGGCGCTGATGTGGTCGGGTTCACATGCTTCCGCCCCAGTACGAGCGAAAATCGCGCAGAAGCGGCCCTGCCGTTCCGGGCGGAGTGAAGCTGTGACACCTTCACCGAACAAGTCCGCGCAAGGAGAAGATCGAACTCGACAGCGACGGCCGCACTAACTGCTAAGCCGCATCCTCTTGCTGTTCGTCGGAGCGGCCGTTACCGAATCAGCAAGGTCCGCCTCCTAGCGCGGGGGCTGGGACTGGCCCTTGGCCCCAAACGGAGACCACCCCGCCAGGCAACCTCGCACTATGCCACTGAAGATTGTCGCTCGATTAGAGTTGCACCGGGCCGTACTGACCGGTCTGTCTGCTGGTGGTGTAGTGTCTGGCTTGTGATTCAACACACTTATGACTTTCCACCCGCCGCTGATGCCGTCTCTGCTCCTCCACGTCCGACCACTGGTGGCGCCAGGGAGCGCATCCTGGCTGCCGCTTACGAGTTGTTTTTACAGCGGGGCATCCGTGATGTCGGCATCGCTGAATTGATATCAAGGGCCGGGGTCGCCAAAGCGACGTTCTATGCGCACTTCACGTCCAAGGATGAGCTGGTCCTGGCTTACTTGGAGCACTGCCACCAGGACCTGACGGTTGAGGCGATTATTGCCGAAACCGCACGGAGGACCGAGAGCCCCACGGGCCGGTTGTTGGCTATTTTCGATGTTCTGGACGGGTGGTTCCGCCAGGATGACTTCCAGGCCTGCGCCTTCGTCAGCACCCTGTTGGAAATGGGCCCCGCCCATCCGCTGGGAGTCGCATCAATCCACTACCTAGCGGAAGTCCGGGGCTTCATACGGGCTCTGGCAGTGGAGGCCGGCCTTGAACAACCCGACGTTTTTGCCCGCTCCTGCCACATCCTGACCAAGGGTTCAATCATTTCAGCGGTCGAGGGAGACCGGGAGGCAGCCGTATTCGCCAAACGTATGGCCGCTTCTCTCATCCGCGACCACGGAGGTAACGCCACCATGAGCTCCCTACCTCTCCCCCAGCACACAGTCAGGTAGTTCTGCGTTTTTTGGCGGCCCGGAAGGCCGCCTCATGCATCTCCACCATTTTGTAGATTCAAGGAACAGGAGCAATTAGAGATGAAAAACCCGGACTACACCCGTTTTATTCAAGAATGCATTGCCGCCGATACGCCCGATGATCACAAGCTCACGGAAGACCAGTTCTTCGGGGTCTACCTCAGCTGGTGCGCACTGCTCGCACAAAACCCCGGACCCTGCGAAGCGTTTTGGACTGCGATGTCCCGGCTGGGCATCCACGAACGGCGCGGGAACGACCACCCCTACATGCGGCCCGGACTTCGAATGACCGGCCCGGCCGCCCTGGACTACATCCTCGCCAGCCAACCAAGCTTGGTCTGACCAACCCCTGCCCACTCAAAACGCAGCCCACCAGCCCCGCACATCGTCATGCTCCAGCCCAGGACCGCAAACCCAACAGGGTCTACCGGGAATCAAGTGATGGATCCCGATACTTCAACAAAAGGACGGGGAACCATGGCGCTGGTCCCGTCCAAAAGCACCTGTACGGTTGCACGGTACTTGGCCCTTTGCATTGCGCTTTTGCTGGCAGCTTTTCTTGCCGGCTGCGGCCCGGTCGAGATGGGCTTGCAGCGTAACGCCGCCCGGCAGTTGCAGGCACGCGTCCTGGGCGTGAGCGAGGCCGCGGCCGCCAACGATCCTGCCCGTGTGCTGACATCTCTTGACGCCCTGGAAGCTGACCTGGAAACCAGTGCCCGCAACGGTGACGTCTCAGAAGAACGACACCGGAAAATATCCACCATCATCGCCGCTATCAGGGCCGATCTCACCACTGTCATCGAGGCGGAGGCCGCCGCCCAAGCAGCTGCGGCAAAAGCGGCCGAAGACACGGCAGCAGCCGCTGCTGTGGCGGACGCTGAAGCGTCGAAGGCTGCAGCAGAGTCACAAGCGGCAGCAGAGCCCCAAAATCCCGCACCCGTTATCCCGGCTCCGGCACCTGTCGCCCCTGAACCGGCACCAGCACCTGTTCCAGCTCCTGCTGACAACGGCAAAGGCAACCAGGGCAAAGCCAAGGGCAAGAATGGCTGACAAATCCTCAGTCAACTGGCCACACCTAAAACCAGCGATGAAGAGGCCGGATCACGCAGTGTTCGAGGCTCAAGCATGCCGGATGGGTTTTCAAACAAAATAGTAAGCATGCTTGCTATTTGCTTCCTATCTGTGGCTATGTAGAGACTGCAGCTGCCGTTCGGCGGCACTTATGAGATGTCATTTCCCTGCAATGTGGAGGCCCTTTAATGGAAGAAACCCTCAGGTCCGGACTGGCAACGGTCGTGGAGTTCGTCCCCAAACTCGCGTTATTCCTGGTCATCCTGATTGTTGGCCTTCTGATTGCCAAGGCTATTTCCAAAGCCCTGGACAAGCTTCTGGAGAAGGTCGGCTTCGACCGCCTGGTGGAGCGCGGTGGGGTGAAAAAGGCGCTGTCGCGTTCATCCATGGATGCCAGCGATGTCATCAGCAAGATTGTTTACTACGCGTTGGTCCTGTTCGTGCTCCAGTTCGCATTCGGTGTCTTCGGGCCCAACCCGGTTAGTGACCTGCTCGCCGGCATCATCGCTTTCCTGCCCAAGATCGTTGTCGCGATCATCATCGTCATCATCAGTGCCGCCATTGCGGCAGGGGTCAAGAGCCTTATCCAAGGCTCCCTTGGCGGGCTTTCCTACGGCAAGACCCTGGCGAACATCGCCAGCATCTTCATCCTGGGTATCGGCGTCATCGCAGCCCTGAACCAGGTCGAAATCGCCACCACGGTCACCACCCCGATCCTGATCGCCGTCCTCGCCGCTATCGTCGGCGTGATCGTTGTCGGCGTCGGCGGCGGACTCATCGGACCGATGTCCCGCCGCTGGGAAAACTACTTGAACAAGGCAGAAGCCGAAGCCCCCAAGATCAAAGCTGAAGCCCAGTCCGCACCCCCGGCCAAGGATCAGCTCAGCGCCAAGGCCAAGGAAGCCGCGGGCACCAAGTCCACCGGTGGCGCCCACGCCACCAAAAACCCCCTCGCCTGATCGCAGGCGTTGCAGGTCTCACCACGCAGTATGAGAAGGAGAACATCATGATCAGCACTGAGAACCTTTCTGCACTGACCACCGCCGGCGGCAACGTCATTGCCTCTGACGGGACCAAGATCGGCTCCATCGGCCAAATCTACGCCGATGACGACACCTCGGAACCGACCTGGGTCACCGTCAAGACCGGCCTGTTTGGCACCCACGAGTCCTTCGCCCCGCTGGACGCCGCGACCCAGGACGGCAACGACATCGTTGTCCCTTACACCAAGGACAAGGTCAAGGACGCACCCCGGGTCGCCCCCGACGGTCACCTTGAGCCTGAAGAAGAAGACCAGCTCTACACCTACTACGAACGCTCCGGCGGAGCTGCCTACACCGGCACCAACCGAGACACTACCGACCGGAGCACCACCGAGCGGGAAACCAACGCACGTGGTGCGGTGGGTCATGACACCTCCGGCCCGACCACCGATGATGCGATGACCCGGTCGGAAGAGCAGGTCCATGTCGGCACCGAAAAGCAGGCTACCGGCCGGGCGCGGCTGCGCAAGTACGTGGTAACCGAGAACGTCACCAAAACCGTTCCGGTCCAGCGTGAAGAGGTCCGCCTCGAACGCGAACCCATCACCGAAGAAAACCGTGGCGCCGCGATGGCCGGTCCTGCCATCAGCGAGGAAGAGCACGAGGTCATCCTCCACGAAGAACGCCCCGTCGTGGAAAAGGAAACTGTCCCGGTAGAACGAGTCCGCCTAGACAAAGAAACCGTGACCGATGAACACACCGTCACCGAAGAAGTCCGCAAGGAAAACATCGACCTCGACGACGACGACCGCACGAACCGCTAAATGAGCCTGGCGCCCACTCCAAGCGCCAGCACAGGTGAATGGTTCGCCCTCCTTACCGGAGGGCGGACCATCGCCATTTCCGGGCATCAGGCCGTTCCCCTCAGGAAGGCGCAGGTGCACCAGTGCGCGTCCTACCTTCTTCCGACAGGTCCTGCCGGTCCTTACTGGCCCGCCGACAGCCCTTACCGCACGTGCAGAAACGCTGGTTATTGACACACCCCAAATCACTCTCGGCACAACTAGAAGACGCAGACGAGATCGACCGCTCCCCAACTGCCGCCCAAGAGTGCACTCAGAAACGGTCGTTATTGACGTACACCGTTTGCTCCAACAAACCAAAGAACGTCACACGACACCGGCCCACTCTGCGACGTTTCCCCACACGGTCTCCGAGAGTGCAGACTAACCATTCAAAGCAACAGAAGTACGACCACTAGAGCTATGAGCCCGATGCTGAAAGCGCCTAGCCGTACTCAAGGTGCGTGCGGCGCCATTCAAGTTGGAGGCTGCGGCATCTGGCGCATCGATGTAATTGACCTGGAGGACTACACGGCTGGAGCATATCGATGCACCGAGGAGCGGATCGCGTCTGGCGAGATCGTGGATGACGCCGAGTCCGACGCCGACTAGGCGCAGTTTGAATCCCATTCGATAGGGGTGGGTCCCGCCACCGGTTCTGGCTCGGCATTGGTGGGCACTCCAGGATCCCAGTTCTAAAGGTGAGGTGGGCCGGGCGTCGAGGTCGATGATCTGGCGCCTGCGTAAAACACCGCCCTCAAATGGGAACGCCCCGGGTCCGCTCAAAGACGGAATACCGGGGCGACCAAGTTAAGTGTTCAGGTAACATGCCGGACTATCTCCGCCAGAGGCTATTCTGAACTTGCTCCTCGAGCCTATCGGAAAGGCAACCAGATTGCATCCCAACGCCTCTCCCTACGCTCCTTGGGTGCAAGATTGGCTTACAGCTGGTCGGTTCAAGACTTATCTTCGGGCAGCCGGCAACGACACGCAGCGCGCCTTCGACTTATATCAGTGGAATACAGCCGTCAATGCGGCACTCCTGCATGATTTCGCGCACGTCGAAGTTGCACTCCGAAATGCAATTCACCGGGAGCTCAGCACCTTGGTTCAGCCGTCGTTGACATGGCTGGCGGCACCGACAGCTTTGACGCTATTTCCGGTTGCAAGTACTACGAACAGGGCTGGCCTTAGTTATGACGCTAATGAATGGCTTCGCCAACGTCTCGCTGAATCTCGTAAGAAGTTCAAATGCAGTCATACGAGCAACCAACTTCCTCCGTTGCAAACAGGGCGGATCGTTGCGGATCTGACGTTCGGCGTATGGGTAGAACTGTTCAGTTCTCGATTTGAGCCCACACTGTGGACCCATGCGCTTCGCAATGCGTTCGCTCCGGGGATTGCGCGTCAGGACGTTTACGATCGCCTTCTCACGCTCAACGAGGTGCGAAACCGGCTGGCCCATCACGAGCCAAACCTACGGAAAGCGAACAAGGCGCATCGTGAGCTGTTTTGGTTGCTTAGCGTTTTGGACCGGGATGTTCAGATGCACGTACGGAGCCATAGCAGAGTAGCCACCCTGCTGAATTCCAAGCCCTGAACGGCCAAGGGATTTTCAAAGTGGCGGTAAACTTTGGGCGAGAAAGACTTATATCCGGGCAACTTCCGCTGCCGGCCCCCTCAACTAGACCTAGAATCTAGGCTGCCTGTGTAGCTGATCATTGCCATAGCAGCCTAAGTCTCAACTTCATCACGAGCCTTGAAGAGCGAACCACCGTAACTCATGGTTAAAGCATGCCCAAGGATAAGCAACTCAAGGAGTCGGATACGAAGAAGGAGAAGCCCAAGGCGATCAAGAAAGGCGCGGCAATTGCAGCACTAGTCCTTGCCTTGGGCGTGGCAAGCGCCATACTGGAACCGCTGGAAAAGGGTGCGAACCTTCTGATCACCGTCACAGATCAGTGGCAAAAGTGGTTTCCACCCTCGGCAGCCGAGCTTGCCGAAAAGTACGACAAACACAGTCCACTGGATGGGTGTGATGCCGACGCAGAGGCAAAGGACCAATTTTCGTTGTTCAAGCCGGGAGAGGACACTCCCATTGCCACGGCGAAAGTCATGCACTCCCCTAGTTGCAATACGAGTTGGGTAAAGGTCTCCAACAATCTCGAGGGAGCAACTGTTTACAAGTACATCGAGCGAAAGGACACCGAAGACCTACCAGGCGCCCATGATGACACGCCGAACGATGTCACAACAGACACCGTTAACCACCCGGAAAATCATGACTCCTTCACTATGCAGTTGTATGCGCCCTCCTGCGTGCTTGTCCGGGTAGAGCTTACTGATTCCACAGGCACTCGGGTCGACGAGGTCCCGCTCAGAGAGGTGTGCTGAGTCAAAGAGTTTCTAAATTCCGCTTTCTCGGTGAAATCGCGTCTTTCAACGGGTGGTTCGATGCGGCGAGAGTCCTGCCCATAAAGACCGCATCCCTCATGGTTGGCGGGATGCGCGGTCCCGGTTGCTAGACGAGCTCCCAATCAGAATCGGCCGTTATTGACCTGCTCCGGAGCGCCTCAGAGCAGCTGGAGAACTGCAGTCCTGCCGGGCCACTTCCCCATCGCAACCGAACCCCCGTCCCACAAACGGTCGTTATTGACTACTCACGAACGCGGCAGCTATGGCTAATAATTACGTCAAGACATAATTATTTTTTGAGGCGGTCCCTGACTGCCTCATCCAGGAAGTCGATGATCGAAAGTCCGTGCTCAGCTACATAGTCATCCATCTCGTCTCTGAGTTCGATTTCGATCTTTGAGGAGAAGGGTTCCATCCGACGTTTACTTCGAGGACGGCCCGGCCCGGGCCGCCTGTTTGACGATGTTCGAGGAGCAGCCTCTAGCGGGTCAGGTGACTGTGCATGCGAAGGTTCCGTAGACAGCGCTTGTCTACTGTCGCTTCGGGAAGTCAGAACATCGACTACGTCGGCAGCAGGCGCTTTGCGGATTGCTGATTTTCTCTCTACTGGCATCAGTTGACTCCATCGATAAAGCGAGCATGCTCGACGAACTTTTCGGTCATGATTACAGCTCCCCTGCTGTTGAGCTTTGTTAGAGGCGCTCTGGAGCTGACAGAGTCCTGCATGGCAGTCCTGAGCGGAAGGTGAGGACTCCTTACATCTTGGCCATAGGCAGCCTCCAGTTCGCCGATTTGGAAGGCATGCTCTCCTGTCAGGGGCGAACTGGTCTTGTTGATGATGATTCCTAGGAACTCAAGTGCCGGATTCAGGTGCGGTAGCGACTGCACTTTCTTCACTGTCTCCAGGAATTCGGTGACGCCTTTGACCGAGAAGGCTGCAGGTTCCGTTATGGCAAGGACTCGATCAGCCCAAATAAGGCCATTGAGCGTAAGACGACCCAACGCGGGCGGAAGATCCAGAAGAATGTGATCGTATGCCATCAATTCCTCAGCGCCCCAGGCGGCGGTCTTTAACCGCAACTCTGGTGTCATGAGGCTTTCCGATTCCAGCCGCGCAAGCGATTCGGAGCTCGGGATGAGATCGATGCCAGGCCAAGAAGTCTCGGTGATTGCCTGCCCCAAAGTGCCGGCTTCTCCCCCATACAGCACGTCGAAAACGTCGAACTCACCGGAGCCTTCAAGTGCTTCGGTGACATTAGCCTGAGGATCCAGGTCAATCACGAGCACTTTCTTGCCGATCAACTTCAGACCAGTGGCAAGACCCAGTGTCACAGAGGTCTTACCGACTCCGCCTTTTCGGTTCCCTATCGCAGTTACTTTCACAAGTCACCTCAATCATAATTAATAAATCTGCCTGTCCATCTATCAATTCGTCAATCAATATATCTTTACGTCATGACGTATTTATTACCATCTGGCGGTTAACACACCCGCACCACCCACAGGGACATCCGACGATCAATCTATCCATCTATCTTTACGTCATGACGTATTTATCTCGGCGCGTCGCCGAGATAGGGGGTTTCGATATCGAATCCTAACCGGGAGGGACGGAAACTACCTCTGACGTCACATGTGGCACGCAGCATGCTCCTCAGAGAAGGTCCAGCGAGTTCCTTCGGTCCCGAAGCGCACCGGACATCGGGCTATCCATCCATCTATCCATCTATCTTTACGTCATGACGTATTTATCTTGGCGCGTCGCCTATGAAAGCGGAACTACAGAGAGGGAGGTGGTGGGTTTCCGAGGTCGAGTGCCTAGCTCCGGAACGGACGGAAAACTACCTCTGGCGTCGCATGGGCACCGATAGGCTCGCCAAAAAACACTGGGAGTGCAGGGCCTTCCAGGCACTGTATAGACGCACCTTTAACGGCCGCGACCGTATCCGAAGGTGAAATATGTCTGGATTTATTTTATATGCCGCTAGCTTCAAGAAGGCTGAGGGCATACCCCGGTGCTCTGCAACACCGAGGCTCAAGGGCTAGTGGCGTGATGATGACGTCTTCATAGAGCCCCCATTGGGCCTACTCGTTTGTTGATCCGGGAACGCTCTAGACTTGCCGGCCCTGAACAAGAATAAATACGTCAAGATTGATTCCTCGACATACTCCTTGCTCGACCGTTGGGTTCACGGCAGGCGGCGAGAACTAAGAGAGTCTTTGCCCACTGTCCATAAGGCAGAGTCCTCGGCGGGTGGCAGCCAACAATGTTTACGATCGAGATCGAAAAGATCCTCCTCAACCTGCTTGCAGGCCGGCACCGCAATGCATTCCTAACTCTTTCCTGTCACTCGGCCTCAAGCTGCATGCCAAATTGCCGCATCATCAGGTGGTAGCCAGTACTCATCCCGTTCTGGATCAAACAGGTCACTCTCTTCGACCTTGGGGGTAAGAAACCGGTCTAGGTAGGCGTGCCAGGCAGCACGTTCATTGCGGTTACGGCTGATCTGATCAAGGTAGTCATCCATGACGCCGAGTCGTGCCGCGAGCATGCGTAAGTTGACTGTGGTGATCTTCCACGCTTGTCCCTGGCGTTCGACCATACCTAGGGCTTCCATCTCTGCCAGCGCGGCCGAGCATGCATTCCGGCTGACACCGGTGGCCCGCACGAGGTCCGCAGTCGTGGGGGAGTGGCGTCCACGTTCGATGGCTTCGTACACCAGCGCTGTTGCATCCCCCAGGGCTCGAAAAACAGGCCGGATGGCATGAATTTTTCCTTTTCGCCAGGCTAGTTCGCGAGCCAGTTGCTGGTACTGCTCGGGGAGCTGGATGAGATACACGTCGGCGGCTTTGTGGCGTGCATCCATGATTTTGGTCAGGATTCCATCGGAGGCAGCAACCAGGACGGGCAGGAGCCTCGCAATGGTGACGTGGTGTTTTCCCATCGCGACAGCAAGAGTTCGACATCCAACATCAAGAACATTAGTTTCCTTGGCCCTCATGTAGCCCAGTAGTCCACGGATGAGCAGACGGAGGCTGAGGCCTTGCCGGCCTCTGGCCTGCAGTCTGTAATCGAGGACTGCGTAGAGCACATTTTCCAGATCATTTACGAGCTGCTGCACTCCAACGCTGCTAGGTTTCTCTGCCCCCCCGGTGGTTAAAGTTGGGCTTGTGTTGTTAATAGGGGCACTCTTTTTCCTGTGTTTACGGGGGAGTCGTTTCTGCACGGTTTGACTGGAGGTGAGGGACTGGGCTTTGGTCCACTCATAGGGCAGGAGTCGTGCCTGGCGTTGGGGGGTTCCGTATAGGGCGGCCAGCCCGGGGAACTGGCCGGTGAGTTCGTTCTCGACGTCTTGTAGGGACCAGCCGCAGGCGCTGAAGTGGTTCAGCACAGCCATGCGAGCCTCGGATGGGCCCTTGTACCTGGCCGTGTCGTACAGGCCGGTTCGGGCGACCTTGCGCAGCGGCGCTTCACTACCAGCGTTTAGCGGTAGTGCCGGCAGAATCCCGGTTCGCTGTCCGGCAACAGTCTTGGCTGCGCGGGCTTTGAGTGCGCGCTTCCGGGTTAGCTCCGGAGCCAGCGCGGACCGAAGCTCCATCAGCGCAGAGGCTGGGTTGCGGCGCCGCAGGATGTCGTATGCCTGGGACAGAGGAGTGATGAGGGTTTGGTGGCCACCGGACTTGTGGGGCGTTCCTGGGACACGGATGCACCCGTCGGTGATGTTCTGGTGGGGGCTCGGGTCGAGACTGGTGGCCGTCAGGGCTAGCGCTTCGACTAGTTCCCGGGCCTCGGCTGCGTCCATCCGGTCGTGCAGCGGCACGTAAAGGTGGCGTCCACCGCTGGGGGAGAAATCCTCCACGAACCTCATGCCGCACGCCGACAACAAACGGCCCACCCGGACCGCGTCTGAGTCCACCACGCCTTTCAGTGCCTTCGAGGTGTCAAAGTCCAAGCACAGCGTAGAGACTCGGCCGTCCGTGCCGTGCACCATTACAGCAGCAGGATGTCTCGGCAAAGAACGAGTGATCTTCGGCGCATTCTTTGGCCGAGGATATTGAAACCTCTGCCCAATCCAGCGCCCCAATCGGTACGAAGGCGCGCCAGCTATCAGCGGAGCAAGACCCCATGCATCTTCTGGTTTTGGACCTTGAGCGACACTCACAAGGGCATGCGTTGACGTCAATACCGGTTCCGGTACCATGGATTGCAGTAGCCTTCCTCTCGGGGATGGATATGACAAGATCCACCCACTGGGTGGGTGTTGGATAAAAGTTCAGATCGCGACCCGCCAAGATCATTGATCTGAACTACATATGTTTACGAAGGCCCGCCTAGTGCGGGCCTTCAGTAATTTAAGACGCCCTGGGGATCAGCGCCTCCTGCGGTTGGTCTATCTTGTTGGGAAGCCCGCTGTCGCGGTCGATGAGCGCGCCAAGGTACTCGCTCAGCGATAGGCCGTGGCGTGCCGCTTGCGTACTCGCGCGAGCGTGCTGGTCGGGCAATACGCGGCCGCGCAAAGCGACGCGCTGGCCGTCGAGCTTCGGGGTTGCATATGGCTGACTCATGGTCTCATCCTTGCCCATCCATGAGCCTCGGTACCGGTACCGCAATCTCTCGGCGTGTCGCACTTTCTTAGAAACCTTTCGCCACAGCTGCGGCTGCGGCGAGCCACGCGCGTTGGGTAGCGGGTTGGAGGGCGTCGTATCGGATGGGGCCGTTGACCAGGGCGGGGTCGTAGGGGATCCGGACTACGGCTCGTACATGCGGGGCGAAGCCGTCAGCGATCCGCCTGGCCTCATCCTTGGCGCGCTTGAGCGCGTCGCCGCTCATGCTGCGCTTGGCGTCGGTGGATTCGGAGACGATGACGACGGCGTTGCGGGCCAGCTCGGCGTCGTGGCCGCCGCGGGATTCCAGCGTTTGGAGAGTCAGGCGCGCGGCCTCGGCGCGGTCTTCGATGGCTGTCACGGGGACCACGAGCTGGTTGGTGTGGTGGATCATTCGCCGCCAATTTGCGGCACGGGCCGTGTTTCCGGAGTCCATGACGATCAGACGGTAGTAGCGGGTGAGTACCTGGTGGGCGATGTCCACCTCCTCTGCGGTCACTTCGTGGTCGCCCTCCTCGTTCTCGTCTGAGCGCAGGACGTCGAACTTGTCCGAGGTCTGGTGGTGGACGAACTGGGCGATCTCGGCTGCTTGGGCGCTGGGGGAGAGCAGTGCCTTTGATGAGTCGATGAGATCCAGGACGCTGTTGTTGTGGCCGCCCTTTTCGGTGCGCCAGCCGAGCGTGCCCTGTGATTCGTTGTTGTCCCAGGCGACGGTCGCTGCGCCGCTGTAGCGGGCCAGTATCGCGCTGAGCATCACGACGGTGGGGGTCTTGTTCGCTCCGCCCTTGCGGTTGACGACGGCTACGGTGCGGGGGCCTGGCCAGTGCTGGCTCACTACGCGGATGTCCTCGCGTTCGGCCAGCTCTTCCGGCGAGGGGTCCATGCGGAAGCCCAGACGGCTGAGAACGCCCCGCCAGCCGCGCGTGGCCGGCTGGAGCACGGGCGCGCTGATGAGGAACGAGGTGTCTTTGAGGCTGCGCCGAGTGGCAGGCTCTACTGCGGCTGCTGTGGCGGCCGGTTCGGGCCCCTCGGCGGGAGCGGCTGTAACGGCTGCACTGAAGGTCACCGGCGCAGCGTCGGCAGCTTCTCCCGGCGCCCCCTCGGATGGAGAGGCAGAAAGGACTGAATCAGGCGTAGGTGCAGGCGCGGCCGTGGTCGTGGCCTTGGCCGTTTCCAGCGTAGGGGTTGCCGTAACGGGCAGGGGGTCCTGCTCCCGCTTTGCGGTGGGCTTGATCGGTGCGGCCTCGCTGACGACGCCTTCGGGGGAGACGATGATGAGGCCCTGCCCGTCCGGGTCGGTGGTGCTGACGCGGACGGGTCGGCCGAGCTGGGCAGCGGTTTCAGTGATGATTCGTAATGCATCGTTGAGCACGGCGGCTTCGTCGGCGGCCTCGATCGCGTGGGAGGTTCCGTTGATGGTGACTTCGCCGGTTCCGTTGGTGCGTAGAACGGCGTTGATCTTGGGGAAGTCGAGCGCTTGAGTTTCCATCATCTGTCCTTACTTTGTGCCGTTCGGGGGTGTGAAACGGTTGACCTGCCAGGGCTTGTCGGCTGCGCTGCGGAGCAGCTGGACGTCGTAGTCGCCGGCATCGGTGGGGAAGACGACATGGCAGCCGAAACCGTTGTTCTCATCGATCCTGAGCTGGCCCGTTCCAGTGATCCTGGTGACCGGGATGTTGGCCGGGTCAACGTATTGGTAATCAGCGGTTGCTTGGGCGGTCAGGAGCTGCCCGAGCTCCTGGATCCATTGCTTGTCCGTGACCGTGGGACGGGCGTAGAGCGTCATGGCCTTGGTCGCGGTTTCCAGCGCGGCTGTTTTGCTTGCCTCGTCCCAGGGGATGCCCAGGGTGGCCGGCGCTGTGCCGCCGGGAGCTTGGGGCTTGCCGCCTGCGCTGAGAGTGGCTGGGCTGGCGGCGGAAGCACTGGGCGACGGTTCCGCGGGTGTTGAGCTGGCTACCGGCGCGCAGGCCGTGCACACGAGCAGGGCGGCGAGGGCTGTCAGGGCGCGTTTCATGGTTCCTCCGGTGAGTTGCTGCCGGGCAGGTAGAGAAAGGCGCTGGGAGTGTTGTTCTCTACGGTGCGGGTGTAGTAAGTGTGGTCGTTCGGGGCGGGGTTGCCGTTGTAGCCCTCTTCCAGGAAGCTGCCGTCACCGTTGACGGCTTTGACGACGGCGACGTGGCCGTAGGTGCCATCGGCGCCCCCGGTGCCGGGGGAGTACCAGACGACAGCGCCAACACGGGGTGTTCCACCGGTGGGCCAGCCCTTGGCGTCCCAGCCGTCTTTCCAGGTAAGGGCAGAGCCGAGCACGGCACCGTCAGGCCGGAAGGTGCCGTTCAGGACCTTGTAAGGGAGGGTGGTGCTGCCAAGCTGTTGGTTGACACGCCAGAGGGCGAAGTCGACGCATTCGCGGTTGTACATGCCCAACGGGGATGGCTCGTAGATCTTCGCCGTGCGCCACGGCAGGTCATCGTCCTTGCCGGATTGGCCAGGGATCCCGCAGGAGCTTTCCCCGCCGGCATCGGTGATCTGCACGTCGGCCAGGGCGGCGACGACCTCGACGGCGGCCGCCCAGTAGGACTGGTAGTGGAACGGGTCGGCGTTGCGCTGGACCCTGTGCGCGGCCGTGGTGGGTTCGAGCTGTTCCCAGCCCCTGACCTTCTGCAGGGCGGTGAAGAAGTTCGTCGCTGAAGTCGTTGGGTTCATGCGGTCCGGGTAGGTCCCCCATGCGCCGTTGTCGCGCTGCTGGAACAGTCCCCGGGAGTCAGGGCCCGGGCCGTCGCCGTAGTCCAGGACACGGAGTCCGGATTCGCCCATGGCCGTCATGACACCGATCGTCTGCCCCCGGGCAGAGAGGCCGAGGGCTTTGCCTACGTTGATGATCAGGGCAGCGTTCTTCAGCTGCTCGCCCTCGTAGCCGGCGACAGGCACCTTGGGCAGCTGGCTTGCGTCAACGCTGACGCTGGACCCGGTTGATGAGCAGACATCGGCCGCGGCCTGAGAGCCCCCGCCGAACAGGATGATGGACAGTACCAAGCCGACGGGCGCAAGGACGGCGCCGGCGACCAGCACAGGCGCGCTCGTTCGTGATTGCATGTGTCCCCCTCACATCTGCTCGGCTGCTTCGCCCTAGGGCTGGTCCTCGTCGTTCACTTCCGGTGTCTGGCCCTTCCTGAGCGTGTTCCGGTTCTCCCAGACCCAGTCCTTGACTTGATCTCTGGCGATTAACCATGTCTTCTCGACTTGGTAAGCAGGAATCACTCCGGTTTGGAGCCAGCGGTAGACGGTGTTTCGGGACAACCCGAAGATCTCTTCGAGGTCCTGAGGCGTAAGACGCTCCGGGTACTTGGCGAAGAGTGCCTCCAGGTACTTGGGGTCCACGCTCAGTCCGTCCCACCGCATAGAGCCATCGTAGACCACAAATTGGTACTGTGATGTACTAGAAGTGACTGAAAGGTACTAAAGGTGTTGTTTGCGGTCACTTTTGGCCTTTCGTGTCGGATGGTACCGATACGATCTTTGCGGACATTAGTAGGGGAAGTGAAATGCCGGTCTCAAAGAATCGCTGGGTGACGCTCGGCGCAGAAACTATCAACGAACCCGTTCCAGCTATCCCGGAAGAGCCGCCTTTCATCCCTACGGGGGCGACCAGGCCACAGCTGAGTGTTCCGCAGCCCGACCAGGCGGACCGGCTTCCCCGAAAGAACGTCGCGGGGAGGGAACCGAGCTTTTGGTGGCTTGGCGTCCACGGCGGCGCGGGCGAAACGTCGCTTGCACGCCTGGACAAGAACACCAGGGCAGCCGATCATCACTGGCCTTTGACTCCAGCCGGATCCGTGATCGTCCTGGTTGCCCGGTCCAATATCCCAGGCCTTCGCGCGGCACGGCTGGCTGCAACTGAATGGGCATCAAGGTCACTTCCCGACATCCAGGTCGCCGGCCTCGTGGTCATGGCTGACGCTCCCGGACGGCTCCCCAAAGAGATCCGCGACTTCGCCCGCGTCGTCGGCGGGGGAGTGCCCCACATGTGGCATTTCCCCTGGGTGGACGCATGGCGCTACGGCGATGACATCGCCACCGAGGAACTTCCCAAAGAAGCCCGCACCACCCTCGAGCAGGTGCAGATCGCAGTAACTGCCACCGCCGGACTCCCGGCCAAATAGAAAGTAGAAACTCATGTTGTTCTCCAAGGCCTTGGAATGGTCAAGCTTTGCCATCACAGAGATACCGAACCCGGGCACAGGTGAAGCGCCTCCCGGCTCTGAAGGCGTACTGACGATGCTCAAGTGGCTCGCATGGATCGTCTTCGGCCTGGCCGTGGCGGGCATCCTGATCACAGCCGGAACGATGATGGTCAACAACCGACGGGGCGAGGGCGGCGAGCATGCCGGCCGTCTGGCATGGGTCCTCGGCGGGTGCATCCTGGCAGCCTCCGCCGGCGGCGTCGTAGGCGCCCTGGTCTAAGGAGCTTCAGCCATGACTGAACCGACAGTGAACGAAGACCAGAATCCGCTGACCAAACCTAAGTTCATCATCTCGGCCGTTGTCGTGGCGATCATTGTCGCGCTCGGGGTAATCCTGGCCCTGGTTCCCAGAGGCGGCGGAACGGCGTCCCCTGAACCGAGCTCCACCAGCACGAGTGCCAGCAGCGGCCAACCTACGGAGACGTCGGCGGCCAGTGTGTGCGGCCTGCCATCCGGCGACCAGGCCAAGCCGGCCACCACACCAACCGACACCAAATGGGAATTGGTTGGCAAGATCGCCGCACCAACGTCACCTACCCAGTTCGGCCCCGGCAAGTCCGAAGCCAACGGCCTCCGCTCCTGCTTTGCACACTCACCCATGGGAGCCCTGTACGCGGCGTCAAACGTCGCCGTGCTTTCCGCTGCGGGGAAGGCTCGACTGGTTTATGAGGAGCTAGCAGTCCCTGGACCCGAACGAGATGCACTGCTGAATCAGCCTGAGCCGCAAGCGACATCAGCTGTGACAGCGCAGATCGCAGGCTTCCAGATCCGCTCATATGAACCCGATCGAGCCGTGATCGTCATTGCTGCAAAGGGCAGCAACGGTGCGTTGGTTTCCGTTCCTGTTCCGCTCCAGTGGCACAGCGGCGACTGGAAGGTTGTTGTTCCCGCTACCGGCAGCACGGGCGGGGGACAGATAAGTGACTTGTCCGGGTACATTCCCTGGTCTGGTGTCTGATGGCCTGCGAAGGATGGGACACCTTCAGCATCGGATGCCATGCAGGCGCGGCTTTGGAGGACGTCGCCAATGATGCCGTCAAGAACATGGCGAAAGCTATTGCCGATGCCGTAGGACAAACAGTCCAAACACTCGGGACATTTTGGGTGAACGTGGGAACTCCCGCTCTAACCGCAGCCCCGGGAGGGTCTACCGCGAGTGACCCGGTGTTGTTCCTCCAGAACAGTCTCTACTTCTGGACGGCCTCCCTGGCTGTGATGTCTGTCCTCGTGGGTGCAGCCAAGATGACGATTGAACGTAGGGGTGCACCCTTGCGCGATCTGGTGCGTTCGCTGGCGACCCTAATCGTCGTCTCCGGCGCCGGTGTGGCAGCAGTGGGACTGCTGACAGTCGCGGCGGATCAGTTCTCAGCCTGGATCATCACCAACTCCACGAACGGGACCTCGTTCAACGAAAACATCACGGCCCTATTAGCGCTTTCGGCCACCAGCCCGATCGGGTCGATCATGATCATCCTCCTGGGGCTCATCGCGATTCTGGCCTCCGTCATGCAGATCGTGCTCATGATCATCCGCGGCGGCCTGCTCGTCATCCTGACAGGGATCTTCCCTACAGCTGCAGCCTTCAGCAACACCGAGGCAGGCAGGGGCTGGTTCCAGAAATGCACAGCATGGCTGATCGCTTTCATTCTCTACAAGCCCGCGGCCGCCATCATCTACGCGACGGCCTTCCAGCTCAGCGGCAGCAAGATCTTCGGAAACGTTGGTGACGGCAAGGACTTCGGCTCCGCGCTCCTGGCAACGGTCACCGGCCTGGCTCTAATGATCATTGCCTTGTTCGCCATGCCAGCCCTCATGCGGTTCGTCACCCCGATGGTTGGTGCTGTCGCTGGCGGCGGTGGCGGTCTGGCAGCAGGGACAGTCGGCGCACTGGCTTCCGGCGCAATCAGCATGGGCAGCGCCGGACGCGGCGGCGGATCATCCACCAGCTCAACGACAACCAGCAGCACCTCGAGCCAAAGCCCCGGATCGCAGGGCCCCTCGGGCACCGGCAGCCAGGGAACGGCAGGAACGTCCGGCACAGCGGGGAAAACAGATACCCGGAGCGCCGGCTCCACAGGCGCGGCACCATCCACCGGCACCGGCAGTACTGCTGCAGGCAGCGGAGCAGCCGCCAGCGGTAGCGCTGTGGCCGCGGGCGCGGGCGGTGTCGCCGTACTGGCAGCACAAAAGGGCACAGAAGCAGGCCAGGCCGCTTCCGGGGCCATCAAAGACATGAGCGAAGAATCCACGGGGGGTGCCTGAAATGGCCGCTATCGAGAACACATACAGGGAACCGACCTACGGCAACTGGCGGCGCCCGCGCAAAGCGGGCATCGGCACCCTTGGTGGGCTGGCAACAGCCGGTTTGTTTGTTGGCCTCATCATCACGGTGATCTGTCTCTTCGTCGGCGGCTGGCTCGCCGGGCTCGTTGCCCTGCTCATCCTTGGGGCGGCGCTGGCCGTCGTCTCGGTAACCGACAAACACAACAAATCCGTAGGGGAGCGGATCTTCGCCCGGCTGGCGTTCCGCTCCGCACGGCGCAGACGCGCCAACATCTACCGCTCCGGCCCGCTGGGACTGACGCCCTGGGGCGAGTTCCAGCTGCCTGGGATCTCCGCCGGTTCCAAGCTTTACGAGTTCACCGACTCCTATGGCCGCCCCTTCGCGCTGATCCACCTTCCCTCCACCGCGCACTACACCGTTATCTTCGGCACCCAGCCCGACGGTGCGTCCCTGGTCGATCCCGAGCAGATTGACGCCTGGGTGGCTAACTGGGGCGGCTGGCTGGCCTCGTTGTCGAATGAACCTGCCGTCGTGGCTGCATCCGTCACGGTCGAAACCGCACCCGATTCCGGGGCGCGGCTGCGCCGGGAAGTTGAATCGAACATCCATGACGACGCCCCTGACATTGCCAAGGCCATGCTCCGGGAGGCCTTGAACACCTACCCGCAGGGATCGGCCACGATCCGTGCCTGGGTCGCGCTGACATTCAGCGCCGCCGCCCGGGCCGGCGGCAAACGACGCACCGCCGAAGAAATCGCAAGGGATCTCGCCTCACGGCTTCCCAGCCTGACCGAGCGTCTGGAATCCACCGGCGCCGGGGCATGCGCGCCGTTGAACGCCCAGGAACTGTGCGAGGTCGTTCGGGTCGCTTACGACCCTGCAGCGGCCCGGCTCATTGACGAAGCCCACTACCAGGGCACACCCGTTGACCTGGACTGGGGCGACGTCGGGCCGTCCGCCCACCAATCCAACTGGGACGGCTACCGCCACGATTCCGGGCACTCGGTGTCCTGGACGATGACCGGCGCCCCGCGCGGGCACATCCTGGCATCAGCGCTGGGCCGGCTGGTCGCACCGCACGGGGAGATCGACCGCAAGCGCGTCACCTTGCTGTACCGGCCGATCGAAGCCGGCCGCGCGGCCGCAATCGTGGAGTCGGACCAGACCAGCGCCCTGACGCGGGCTTCCTCGACCAACCGGCCCACCGCCCGCGCCCTGGTGGATGCGCGCGCGGCGCAGGCCACCGCAGCGGAGGAAGCCAAGGGGGCCGGGCTGGTCAACTTCGGCATGGTGGTCACGGCCACGGTGCTGTCCTCCCGGGACCTTGAGGACGCCGTGGCCGTCGTGGAGGGCAACCTCGGCCCGTCGGCACGTCTGCTGTTGCGCCGCGCTTACGGCGCACAGGATTCTGCTTTTGCCGCGTCCCTGCCACTGGGGCTGGTCCTGCCCAAGCACTTGAAGGTTCCCGAAGAGATCCGCGAGGCCATGTGATGTTTGGCAGCAAGACCAAGCACCAGCGCACACAGGCTCCTGCCTCCAAGCTCGCGGCCGCGGTCGCCCGCCGCCCGGGCCTGCGGGGCTGGCGCGGCCGCGGACAGGGCGAAGCCGTCTACGTCACGGCAGCGGACGAATGGCGCGGAACCTCGGTCCAGGTCTGCGGTCTCTGGCCGTTCGTGGGCGGCAGTGGGACCCCGATCCTGGGAGTCCCGATCGGTGTTCACACCGACACCGGAGCGCCCTTCGGGGCCGATCCGATCAGCTGGTTTATGCACGGCATGATCAACAACCCCTCCATGTTTGTCCTGGGCCTGCCGCACTACGGCAAGTCCACCCTGGTCCGGCACATCGTCCTGGGCCTGGCAGGCCGGAGCATCAACCCGTTGATCCTCGGTGACCTGAAGCCGGACTACGTTGACCTGATCGAAGCCCTCGGCGGGCAGGTCATCAGCCTGGGTCCAGGGCGCGGGCACTTGAACGTCCTGGATCCCGGTGAAGCCACGGGAGCCGCCGTCAGGCTGCTCGCCTCGGCCGAGGAACACCGGGCCAAGGCGAACCGGATCCTGAATGATCCAGATGGCGACCAGGCCGCGGCCGCGCCGCTGCTCGCGGCAGCGGTGAAGGCAGAGAAGCTGGCCGAACAGCTGATGGCCGACTCGCACAACCGGCGCCTGAACATGATCACGGCGCTGATCACCATCGTGCGGAACGCCAAGCCCAGCGCGCACGAGGAATCCCTAATTGACCGGGCCCTGCACATCCTGGACGAGCGCCTGGACCGCGTTCCCCTGATCGGGGACCTGATCGAGGTCATCAAAGACGCCCCCGACGAGCTGCGGGCGATCGCCCTGGACCGCGGCGACATGAGCCGCTACCTCGACGCGACCGACCAGCTGCGCCAGTCGCTGTACTCCCTCGACGGCTCGGGCCGCTTCTCTGACATGTTCTCCCAGCCCACGGACCAGCCGATGGACCTGACCAAACCCGTGGTCTTTGACCTCTCAGGGATCTCCGACACGCAGAGGGACATCCAAGCGGCCTGCCTGCTGGCCTGCTGGTCAACCGGGTTCGCCACCGTCCAGGTCGCCCACACCCTGGCAGATGCCGGCCTGGAACCGCGCCGGAACTACTTCGTCGTCATGGACGAACTGTGGCGGGCCCTTCGCTCCGGCGAAGGCATGGTCGACCGGGTTGACTCGCTGACCCGCCTGAACCGTACCGAGGGTGTCGGGCAGGCCATGATCACGCACACCATGAGCGACCTCGAAGCCCTGCCCACCGAATCCGAACGAATGAAAGCCCGCGGATTCGTAGAACGCTCCGGCATGGTCGTCTGCGGCGCGCTCCCCGGAGCAGAAATGGAAAAACTCAACAAAGCGGTCACCCTCTCCCGGGCCGAACAAACCCGCCTCATCTCATGGGCAGACCCGGGCTCATGGACCGACGTCGGCGGATCCCGCAAACGCGTCCGCCCGGGCCTGGGCAAATTCCTCTTCAAAGTCGGCGGCCGCCCCGGAATCCCCGTCGCGCTCAAGCTGACCAGCGTCGAAGAAAAACTGCACGACACCAACAAGCGCTGGACGATCAGCAGGAACGGCGAAGGGGACAACTGATGGGTGCATCAAGCAGCGGCAAGCGCTCCCGGATGGATGGCGAAACCATCCTGCTCTGGGTCTTCATCACCGTCGTGGTGCTCGGTGTCGGCTCCGTTGCCGGTGCCGTGCACCTCGGCTCGATCCTGTCTGGTGATAGCCAGACACTGCCGGCGAACCCGTTTGAACTGGTCTTCAGCCTGATTTCGCACAAGGTCACCTGGCCGGCGGCCGCCACCTGGGTACTGGTCGGCTTCGGCGTCCTCATCCTCATCGTGGCCGTTCTTGTGGTCCGTGCGGTGCTGCGCAAACGGTCCAAGCGTTCCCGTGTGGACACCGCCGCCCAGCACATGGCCAAAGGCCGTGACCTGCGCGCCCTGAGCCTGCGCGGCGCGACAGCCACCGCAGAACGTCTCGGAGTGAAAGGCTCACCCGGCGTCCCGGTAGGCAAGACCGTCCTCGGCGGCCAGATGGTCTACGGATCCTGGGAAGACATGCACATCGACATCTGGGGACCCCGCACAGGCAAGACGACATCCCGGGCAATCCCCGCGATCCTCGCCGCCCCGGGAGCAGCTTTGGTGACCTCAAACAAGCGGGACATCGTTGACGGAACACGCGACGTCCGCGCCGCCGAGGGCCCAGTCTGGGTCTTCGACCCGCAGTCCGTCGCACTCGAGGAACCTTCTTGGTGGTGGAACCCGCTGTCTTACGTCACCGACGAAGTGAAAGCGGCACGCCTGGCCGACCACTTCGCCGCCGGATCCCGCGGCCCGGATGCCAAAACGGACGCCTACTTCGACCCCGCCGGCCAGGACCTCCTTGCCGGGCTCCTGCTCGCCGCAGCCCTCGACGGCCGGCCGATCACGCAGGTCCACACCTGGCTGACCCGTCCCGCGGATGATGAAGCAGTGGACATCCTCAAGGCCCACGGCTTCACCCAGACCTCCAACGCCGTCGGCGGCGTCATCAACGCCCCCGAAAAACAGCGCGGCGGCGTGTACGGCACGGCGCTGCAGATGGCCTCCTGCCTGACCAACCGCCAGGTCGCCCGCTGGGTGACCCCGCAGGGTGAGAAGGATGGGCGGCCGCAGTTCGATCCGGCGGAATTCGTCCGTTCCAAGGGGACCCTGTACAGCCTGTCCAAGGAAGGCAAAGGCACCGCGGGCCCGCTGGTGACGGCGCTGACCGTGGCCACGGTCGAGGCCGCCGAAGAACTCGCCGTCCATTCACCCGGAGGCCGTCTGGCCACGCCCATGGTCGGTGTCCTGGACGAAGCAGCCAACGTCTGCCGGTGGCGAGAGCTGCCGAACCTCTACAGCCACTACGGCTCCCGCGGCATCGTCCTGATGACCATCCTCCAGTCCTGGTCCCAGGGCGTTGAAGTGTGGGGCCGGGACGGGATGCGCAAGCTCTGGAGCGCCTCCAACATCAAGGTCTACGGCGGCGGTGTCGCCGAAGCCGAGTTCCTGAACGAGCTCGCCCAGCTCGTGGGCGAATACCGGTACTCCAACACGACCAAAAGCCGCTCCAAACAAGGCACCTCCTACAGCCACGACGACGACCGCAAAGAACGCACCCTTGACGTGTCCGACCTGGCCGCGTTCCCTCGCGGCCGCGCCATCATGTTCGCCTCCGGCGCCCCTGCGGCGCTGCTGGAGACAGTGCCGTGGATGAGCGGTCCGCAGGCCGATGCGGTGCGGGCCTCGATCGCCGCACATGACCCTGCGAACAAACCGACGGCCGCAGCCGGGAACCGATGGGTCACCGCGGGTGCCTCCGGTGAGTGAGGGCCTGGGGGAGTGGGACGACGAACTGGGAGACACCGCAACCCCCACCGAGCCAGCCGAAGAGGAGCCGGAAGCTCCTGAGCTGTTCTACCCGAACGTGGCAGAATTCGTCAGCAGCAAACTGGCCACCAGCTACCGCCGGCAGCTCAACGTCCAAGGGGGCGTCACCTGGTGCCCGCAGTGGTGGAAACACGCCGAAGCGATCAGCCGCCTCGAAGCGCTCTGGCGTGCCTGGGAATTCCTGCGCCTGGACGGAACCACAGGGATGAGCGTCTGGTGGCGCGACCACGCAGACCACCACATGTCCGTACTGCTCTCAACAGACGGGCCGTTCAAAGGCTGCAACCCGGACGACGGACACCGCGCCAAACTCGCCCCTCTGCCCTGCGAAGAACCGCCCCCAGGACTGTTCTAACGGGTTCCGTTAGCCAACGCCCTAGGTGACCACGCGGGCTGTCCACAGTTGGGGGCAATCCGGGTTATCCCCGGCTGAAAATCGGGAGCCACCAGGAAAGCTCCCTCAACAGCAGTAGCGGTGGATAACCCATCAGGATTGTCCCCAGCTGTGGGCAGCGGATCGCTTGACAGCCTTGCACAGTTAGGGGATTTGAAGCTGACGGCGTTCTTTGTCTACTCATTCATTGAAGGAAATATGCGGGGCTACGGAAGGTATTTTTTCAAAGTAGCTGCTAGCGCTGCCTGCCCCTGCTTATTAGGGTGAAAACTCTGGTTCACATCAGGAACGACGAGCGTGTTCATATAAGGGTTTTTGGTACATAACTCGTGCCCTCTAAACGCATCGTAGACGTTAACATATTGGAATCCGGCCTCAATAGCCCGGAGATTTAGAAGCACATCTAATTTCCAGATCTCAGAGTTAATCCAGTTAAGGTCCTCCGCCGAGAAGACTTTATAGTTAACACCGAGCTTGCAAGCGGCTTTGGTATCCTGAGGGAAAAATCGGGGGTAGCCCAAGACAACAACTTTTGCATTAGAAATTGAGGCTTTTTCTCGTAGTGCGCTAAAGAGTGCCTTCACTGTGTCCGGGCCACCGGCAACTCCTGCCAACGTGTCTATCTTCTGGTCAACTTGAGCAGCATATTTTTCTTTGCAGGATTTTTTGCTGGGCCAGATGCAGTCGCTCAACACGCTTGCAAACCCGGCGTCATTTCCGCCGATAGTCAGGGAGATGAGTCTGCTGGTGCTGCCCACCCAGTCCAACTGCGCATGGGACTCATCTGGATTCTCTGGTTGACCTAGCCTATTCGTGTGGTTTGTCGGGAATGGCGTGAAGAAATCTCTGACAATTGCTCCGCTACAAGCATGAAACTCGTAGTTTGACGGCATGCCAGGCAATGTCTTGTCCACGTAACTGTATGCATTTACTGAACGGTGGCACTTGTCGGTACTTGTATCAGAACCCACGATAAACTTTCCAGCCTCTGGGGCGCCTTCTCCACTGGAAAATGAGTCTCCTAGAGCAACGTAGGTGTTGGCTAGAACCGGTATCGTCGTCCAATTAGCCGCGGCAGTCGCTTGAGGTTCACCAGCAGAGGGGGCGCCGTCGGAGTTTGAGTCGATCCAAACCTGGATGCTATCCGTTCCCGGGCTATTGCCGATGTAACTGAAAGCCACGTGACCCGCGCTGTCTGTAGAGCAACTGCCACACGTCAACGCCGTTCCCATGTTAGGTCCAGTCGAAATTCTTCCCACGAGGCGCATTCCTGCTACAGGTGCACTAGTGGACCCATCCAGCAGTTGCGCGGTAATGGTGGCAGTCGCGAAGAGACCGTGGGTCTGGGAGGCGGGGTCGAGCGACAACGGGAAGCTCCTGAGTCCGGATCCACGGGCAAGGATATAAGGCGTTCCGATGGTGCCATCGCTAGCAGTGTAGGCGGCGCCCAAGTCCTTGGCGATTGTAAGAACTGTGAAGTCAGCTGGCCAAGTATCGAAGGCTTCATGAACTGAACAACTCCAATTGGAGAGATCAGCGTCCGTCAATCCGGTGAGGGCTGGATGAGTGGCAACTATATGGCTCGAGTCGTAGCAGTTGGCACCCGTTACTGTGAACCCTCCAGGCCTTAAGGCATCGAGCAGTGGAACTGGCGTATGGGCCCCGGCGGTTTCGTAGTAGCAGCTCAGGGCGATATAGGCTCCCGTCTTGCCACTTTGATCTACAGCAAAGTCAATCGCTCGGCGCGTGAGAGTATCTCCACCTTTAGACGCGTGGTAAACGGGATCTGTGCCCGCAATTAAAACGTTGCCGTTTAGGGCAGGGCCCCACTTGTCAACTGAACTTTGGGCTGCACCTGGGGCATTTTCAGAACAGGTAGCATCCCCTAACACTATGGCGCGGTAGGCCGAAAATTGAGCTTGATTCATTGTTTGCCAAGTGACGTCGTCAACAATCACCGGCACTAGCCCCTTGGCCGTAACCTCGCTGGCCTCGATACTCCCGGTTCCCCCCGAGACTGTGCTTCCGAGGATCAAGACTTCGTCAGGGGCGGCCTTCGCAGGCAAGGAATTGGTAAATGCCAAGAAGGCCGCTAACAGCAAAACTATGGTCGTCGCTGACACGACACGAAGCCGTCCTGCAAATGGGATTGGCGGGCCAATCCGTACGTTGTCCGTATTACTGAGCATGGCCCTGTATCTCCCGAAAGTAGGTGGCGCTTTAGGATCTTGGACGTTGCCATGGCCTACCAGCCGAAGCTACCGTCCGCAAGCTCGGGAGAGTTCCCTGACTGCAGCCTGCAGGAATGGCCGCCCAGATGCCACCGGGACTTGCCCAGCACGATTGTGGAAGCATATCCAGTACGTCCGGCATGTCGGCACGTTAGGGGCTACCTAACTTCTTGGACTAGGGTTTCGGCCGCTGCACTGAGGGGAAGCAATCGTTCATTGATACTTGCCAAGAAGGTAACCGAATTGTTGGGCAGCAGTACGGATACGCGCAGCAGCCGGACTGCGTGACTGGTTGATCGTGTTCGCCGACCACAGCTGTTCACGCGACCGGGGGCGTGAGCGGATGACCGGCTGATGGCTATTCCGAAGTAATCGATAACGTGAGATCTGATGGTCCGGGTTCCGACAAACGATCGAAACTATCAGGTTAGGGTCTAGACGTTCGCCCCTGGTGTCAGTTGATTCCGATTTTGGACCCTATTCAGACGCATTTTATTCCGGTGCTTGACGTCAGGTTAGGGTGTATCTCATAGAACAGGGTATACAGCCCCAGGTTCTCTGGCCTGAAAGTGTGTGGGATCGAGGGTGGGCTTTTGTTGTTGCCGTGCGGAGTCGGGACGACGGGATTCGAGAGTTGTGCCGCAAGGAACTTCGGGGTCGACTCGAACGGTGTACTCGCCGTAATCACGTTGAATTACGAGGATTCCTTGCCTGCGTTCCAAAGCGACGGGTATCAGGTTGCTGACTGCACGGTTTAGTTTTTCGTCCCTGTTTTGGGGCCGCCTCACAGTAACCTCGAGGGAAAGCTGAAGTGTTGGTCTCTGGCTCAGGTTGATGCCCATCACTGGGAGCTCAACGTTCGAAATCAAGAGATGCTCAGGGTGGAACAAAAGTCCTCCTCCTTTGGCTTGGTTGACCGGCGCCGCCGGTCGTAATTATCGCTCCGCTAGTCCCCCGGGGCCGGTATCCCTCAAGCAATCGAGTCGTCAGAAATCGTAATCCGCCCCCTAACCCACAGATCTGGTTAGGTTCTGGGGAGGCTTGTCCTACAAGGAATTGAGGTCACTGCTGCAAAAGAACGTCCTGGACCGTCAGCGATGGCTCCTACGGCAGGATCTACGGCTGGCCAAGAACGCCAAGGGCTTGCTCGAAGCGAGTGGCTTCAAACTAACCCCTGGCGCCCAGAAGATACGGCGGAGCTATGTCTGGGGGCGTGGGCTGTTCCATCCGGTCGGTGAATAGCCAAGCCACCGTCAGTTGAGCATTACCGTCCTCCGTCAGCAGCCAAAGCCTTCGCTTCCGCGGACCGTGTGATTCCAGATCCGCCCATGCTCTCGTCATGGTCTGCGCTCATGTGCATTGTTTCAGGCAGGAGCCTAATGCCGATGCCCGCCAGAATGGCTGTGCCCATCAGGAAGAATGCAATGACGAGCTGATTACCTGTCGCTGACAGCAGGCTCCCGACGATGAAGGGTGCCGATCCGCCGAAGATCGCAGTCGCAACGTTGAATGACAACGTGAATCCGGTGTATCGGATTGACCGAGGGAATAGAACTGTAAGGGCGGCGGCATATTGTGATGCCAGTGGTGCAATCGCTACTCCAAGAATCAGCGTGGCAGCGAAAACGGCCACCACGTTTCCGGATGTCAGGAGCAAGACAGCGGGGATGGCTAGGACGAAGTGGGCGATCACAGACGCGGTGATGAGCTTGGTCCGTCCAATCCTGTCTCCGAGGCGGCCAAACAATGGGATCGTCAAAAGAAGTGCGAGCATCACCACAATACTGAGCGTCAAAGATAGATTGGCCGACAGACCGAGTTCGGTCTGTGCGTAGGAGGGAAGGAATGTCAGGATCAGGTAGTACGCCCCGTTCGCGTAGGCCACGATCAGGAAGGTGACAAGCAAGGGGAGGGGGGCGCGGCGGAAGGTATCAAAGAGCGGCGATCGGGTGAGCTCAGCTGCCGCCTTCATCTTCTCAAACACCGGAGTGTCTTCCAGATGCCTGCGGAGGAGCAAAGCCAAGATTCCCAGTGGCAATGAGGCGATGAAGGGGATACGCCACCCCCAGTCCTGCCAGGCTTCTTCTGGCAGAGCTGACATGAGGCCCACCACTACTCCGGCACCACCCAAATATCCAATGAGAACCCCTGTTTCGAGAATGCTGGCGAAGAATCCCCGACGTCCGGCCGGCGAAACCTCAGCCATGAACGTATTGGCGCCGCCGTACTCCCCGCCGGCGGAGAATCCTTGAACGAGGCGCGCCAGTGTGAGAAGCGCTGGTGCCAGGAACCCTATCTGGGCGTATGTGGGCAGCAACCCGATGGCTACGGTTGCCGCGGTCATCAGTCCAACCGTGAGCATTAGCATGTCACGACGACCGCGGCGGTCTCCTAGGACGCCGATGACAACACCGCCAATGGGGCGCACAAGGAACGAAAGCGCGAAAACGGCAAACGAGGACGTGGCGGCCGTTGCCGGGTCCGTCGTGGCAAAAAAGTGGGTTCCGATGGTTACAGCTGCAAAGCTGTAGACCCCGTAATCGAACCATTCGATGATGTTGCCCAGCGCGGCGGCCGTGACCCCGCGCCGCACCGAACTGGCCTGTTCATTAGTGGACATCTGACTTCCTAACGTCGATCTCCAAGGAGATCTATCTGTCTTATACATCCGGACTTCGTCGTCTGGAATACCTGTACCGCCGGGAGAGTGCAGGCTCTTTCAGCCGTAGCACCGGTTGCCCTGTTTAACCCCGCGCCTAAGGAGCGCGGGATGACTCATTTGGACAACTTGTGTTGCTTATATGAAACAGGTCACGTTGCCCCCTGTCAAGAAGAATTTCATGGTGAAGTCAGGTCTTCAGAAAGAAAGATCAGCGTTTCAGGACGAGAACAGGGATTTTAGTGGGCTAATCCGCGCGAAGTCGCAAACCAGCTGCGAAGCTTTCTCACTACCAACAGCGATCTTGACAGTGCTCTATTTTTAGGTTTCCATGAAACATATGTTTCATCGCCAGTCCGGGCGGCTCGAGCTCGCGATATTGCTTGTCGCAGGCTGCTGGACGCGCAACGTCGCATGTCAGCAGCTGCACGGTTCCATCGAGGACTGCTGGTGAAACCGGAAGCGCTCGTGGGTGCTTCTGCTGTAAACGAAAAGTTCTAAGGGCCACGTTGGCCAAGTTGAGGAGTTCACATGTGGTTTGCAAGCGCTGAATACATGACGCGCGTGGATAAAGCGCGAAAGTACATGGCGGATCGGGAGTTGGACTACCTCATGGTGTTCGAGCCCGAGATGGTCACGTATCTGACCGGTTTCTACACCCAGGGCTACAGTACTTCGTTCCAGTTTGCGCTTATCGGGTCTTCCGGCACCCCGCTCACGGTGCTCCGTAAAGCCGAGGAACACCATTTCCGGACGACAGGCGCCTGGGCGGACAACTACCTGCTCTGGTATGACGGCGAAACGGCTGCGGAGGTTGTGCGGCGGGCACTATCGGAGGCATCGGTAGCCGGCCGCGTTGGCTTCGACGGCGGTTCATGGCGAGCCCCGTTCTCGCTCATTCATTCGGTGCTTGGCACCAACGGGATCGAGTTCGTTAATCTCGGGGAGGAACTTGACTCGTTGAGGTTCATAAAGTCGCATGCAGAACTGGGATACCTCAGGGAAGCTGGCCAGGTCGTGGGTCTGATGCACGCCGCAGGCATTGAGGCGGCACGGGCAGGGGGCACGGAGCGTGATATCGCAATCGCGACCTCAACCGCAGCTGTTCGTGGAGGCAGCGACTTCAGCGATCCCGGTCCAATCGCCTCAGGAGATCGGGCCCATCACATCCATAACTGGTACAGCGACCGGGTTCTAACGGACCGGGATCTCGTCTTCTTGGAGATGACGGCGCACAAGAAAAACTATCACGCCCGTTCTATGAGGACCCTCGTGATCGGAGAACCGGAAAAGAGGATGGTCGACACGTTCCGCCGTTTTGTGGAAGTTCAAGATGAGGCCTTGGCCACCGTTAAGGCTGGCGTCCACTGTTCCGTGCCGGACCGGATTGTCCGCGACGGTGTTCTGGGGACCAAGTGGGTCGAGCGGTACCCCAACAAGACCTTCTATGGCATTGGGATGATCCTATGGCCCAATACGTACGAAAAGCTTGAAGTGACGCACAATGCCGATTTCTGTTTCGAAGCCGGCATGACCTTCCACGCCTACATCTCTGCCAACGGGCTCAACATTTCGGAAACCATTGCGGTCACCGAAGATGGCTGCGAGGTCCTAACCCACTTCGATCGTGAACTTTTCATCAAATGAGCTTGTTGGGCAGCCCGCGGGACTTGTTCGAAGCCTATGATTCCGAAGCACTCCGGGAGATGGGGCGCGCGAAATGGACACTCGGGTCCGACCGTTTCGGCGCAGCCGTCGCGGAAATGGACTTCGCGCCGGCACAAGAGGTCGTTTCCGCTCTTCGGTCCGCGGTCGACAGAGGCGACTTGGGCTACCCCCACCAGGCTGCGATCGAAACTGCAGCTGAGGCATCAAGGCAATGGTTGCTGGATCAGTACAGCTGGACTGTGGACCGACAGGATGTGGTCACCATCGGTGGCCTCGTCCACGCCCTTGAAGCATATTTTCTCTTCTTCGCAGGAGCGAAAAAAGACGTCATCGTCCCGACTCCTTCCTACCCACCCTTTATGCAGGTTCCGACCGAGCTGGGCTGGAACGTTATTGAGAGTCCCATGCAATGTGTGGATGGTCGATGGTGCCTTGACTTGGATGATATTGAGCGGGCTTTCGCCAGGGGTGCCGGAACACTGATTCTTTGCAACCCGCACAACCCGACGGGAACTGTCTTTACAAGGGCTGAACTGACGAGCCTCTCGAACATCGTGGAAGCCCATGGGGGGCGTGTTTTCAGCGATGAGATCCATGGGCCCCTGACGTACTCCAAATCGGCCACGGGAGAAGATCAGCGGCACGTCCCTTATGCGTCCGTTACCGACGCAGCCGCTGGCCATGCAATGACTGGTGTTTCGGCGACCAAAGGCTGGAACATAGGCGGAGTCAATGCTGCCCACGTTGTCGTAGCCGAACGCGACCGGGCGACGGCCCAAAGACTCAACGCCTTACTCTCACACAGTGCCAGCACACCCGGTCTTTGGGCGACGACGGCGGCCTATAGCGCTGGGAGATCATGGTTGCAATACCTGTTGATCTACCTCGATGAGAACCGACGGCAGCTCGCGGACCTGATTCGCGGTTCTCTGCCTGGGGTCAGATACCGCATTCCTGACGCAAGTTACCTCGCTTGGATCGACTTCCGTCAAACAGAGTGGACGGATCGCCCCGCAATGCACATCAGCCAGAGAGCAAGGGTGGCACTCATGGAAGGGGCTGACTTTGGATCTCCCGGACGTGGTTTTGTACGTCTCAACTTCGCCACTCCTTACCCGGTCCTGGAAGAAATCATCACCGCTATTTCCGAAGGTTTCCAGCACTGCCGGACCGACCAGGTGAACAAGTGAAGTCACCTCAGATACAGGAGGACTATGTGAAAGCCCCTACACCAGTACTAGACGCCATCAACCGTTTGTCAACGTCGGCCGCACCGCAAGCGGCTGGCCCCTACTCGCAGAGTACCTACCACGCAGGGATTCTCTACGTCAGCGGTCAATTGCCTATTGATCCATCGACGGGTGAGGTCGTCGAACCGGGTGACGCCAAGGCACAGACACATCAGGTCATAGCAAACCTGTCCGCAATTCTCGATGCGGCGGGGGCCAGTCTGCAGAACGTCCTCAAGGCAACGGTCTTCCTGCGGCGTATTGAAGATTTCGCCGCGGTGAACAATGTCTATGCTTCGTATTTCGGGACGATCTTGCCCTCACGTTCCTGCGTGGCTGTCAGTTCACTCCCAGATTCCCAGGCCCTCGTAGAGATCGAAGTCGTCGCAGCCGTGAGCGACCTGAAAAAAGACATCTGAGAACAAGCCGGCCACTCTAGGCGTGACACCTTGTTACAATTTGGTGTTTTGGATGATGCTCAAGGAAACGTGTCCACCTACAGGATGCCGGGTCAGGCATCAGCTCCTCTGGAGGAAGAACGACACACGCTTGTGACGCAGGCCAGCGCGGGTCTGAGATGAAAGGTTCACATTGAACACCCGATCTACCGCCGTTGACGGCGTCAGTGAGTCATTCTCAATCGGACCCCGCTTGAAGGCAGTTCGCATTGCTCAAGGTCTGACCATGCAGCAGGTTGCCGATGCAGCCGGGCTATCAAAGGGGTATCTATCCCGTCTTGAACGTGACGCCGTGTCACCGACCGTCTCAACACTGATGGTCCTTTGTCACACACTCAGGATTGAAGCCTCCGACTTGCTCTCCGAAGAGGTAACGGAGATCGTTTCCAAGGGACAGATCGTTGTAGGGACTTCGTCGAAACAGGGCATCAACCACAGTCTTTTAACCCCCAGTACAACAAAAAGCGTTACAGTCACTCACACGGAATTGGAGCCCGGAGCCTCACCGGGTGATGAACTGTACCCCACGTTTTGTGATACCCAGACTGCCTACGTCCTTAACGGAAAAGTCGAGATTCTATTTTCGAACAGGAAAGTGAAACTGACGGCGGGCCAGGCCATCACGTTTGCCGGACGAGAACCGCATTCATACCGCAACCCTGATGAGAATCAAGGTGCGGAGGTTATTTGGGTCCTAGTGCCTGCAGTCGGTCGCTAGGCCTCACAGCAAAGGCCAAGAGAAGTCACAAAATCCGCCGCGCTGGCGGAGGTACCTGAGCCTGGGTCTCTTACCAGGCTGGATAACAACGTCATTGGAATCCGGGGGAGCAAAGCCACATCCCCACGATCCTTGGTGCCCGCACATAAACAATTACGCGGCCCCAAATGAGCCGCGTTCATCAACATCAGAGAGGTGCCGCATGACCGAACCAATCACCCAAGCCGACAGTCGGAACAGCCCGGACTTTCGACTAATATTCGAAAGCCTTCCAAATCAGTACATCGTCGTCGATCCACAAAGGAGAGTAGTTGCCGCAACGGACAGCTTTCTCGCTGCCACGAGAAAGCAGCGTAACGCTGTCCTGGGCCGGGACATCCTACTCGTCTTCCCCGACAACCCTAACGACCCGACCGCCAACGGGACCACTGTCCTCCGCGAATCCATCGAGCGCGTAGTCGCAACGCGCGAAGCCGATATTCTTCCGGTCCAACGGTACGACATGGAACTCCCTGACGGATCTTACGAAGAGCGCTATTGGCAGCCCCTTAACGCGCCGGTCTTCGATGGAAATGGAGAGGTTACCTGTATTATCCACGGGGCCGAGGACGTGACCGCGCAGGAACTCCGTAACTGACGGGGCAGGAAACAGCCCCTTTTCGGGACATTCCCCCGACTATTTCAAACTGGCTGATAATGGAGATTCCGTCAACCTGCATCGCCCGGCCAAAAGCCATGCATGCTAATCCCGCGGCCCGGAACTGGTGGCGATTCTGATCCGTCCATGGCTGGGGTCAATTCGAGTTTTCACGGCTGGAAATTGGAGCTGTTGGGGTAGCTCCCTGGTCGCAGTAGCGGTGGATAAACGACGAGAATTGTCCCCGGCTGTGGGCGGGCAGGCAGGCCTGACAACTCGTTCAAACGTCGATCAATTGGGGTTTGTTCGAAGGACAAGGCACGGGACCGTGTGGCAACTTTGGTTGGGTGTACGGCAACCTGATAGTGGTTGAAGGGCCATCCATTCGGCGCGTCGAGACCGGTACTGCTAGGTCCACTGCTTCAAAGGAGGTGTGGACGCTCCGGAAGCCCTCCAAGCTACCCCAGGACCTCCAACTCGTGGAGCCTTCCAAGCGCCACGCCAGCCATAAATTGTGCCTGATCGACGAGGATACTGTCGTCAAACACTGCCCTGGGCGAATGCATGGGAGCCCACTCCATGGGGCCGATATCTGGAGACCCAGCTCCGAGGTGCCCGTACGCTCCCGGTACCTCCACGAGGACACGCGAGAAATCGTCGGAGCCGGTCCTGGGGGACGGGCTGGGCACGAAGCGGTGCTCTCCGAAGAACGTCCGTGCGGTCCTGCCCCAGAGTTCGGCGTCACTGTCGTGATTGACGGTGGCCGGCATAACTGGAGTGAACATTGCGTCGGCTGTCAGTTGATGAGCGGTCGCCAGTTGCCGGATAAGATCCGGCAACTCCTGTCCGAGCCGTGCTTCGACGCCGGGGCTGAAAGACCTGACGCTGGCCCTGAATTCCGCCGAATCAGGTATGACATTAGAGGCGGAACCGCCATGGAATTGGCCCACGGACAGAACCACGGGATCAAAAACGTTGAATCGACGGGTAATGTACGTCTGTAGCGCGCCAAGCATTTCAGCAGCTACCTGTATGGGATCCAGAGCCTGGAAGGGGCGCGAACCGTGCCCACCACGCCCGATAACCTTGACGGACAGGTCTCCGAAGGCTGCCATGTAGGAGCCGGCTCGGGTCGTGAACACGCCTGACGGCATGTCCGAAACGACATGCAGGGCGTAGGCAGCATCCGGTCGCCTGCCGGCTGCGTTAAGAACGCCTTCCTCCATCATGATGCGGGCCCCGTCATGTCCTTCCTCCCCCGGTTGGAACATGAAGATGACGTCGCCGGTCAGGTTGTCACATACGGACGAGAGCAAACGGGCGGCACCAATCAGGCCCGCTGTATGCAGGTCATGACCGCAGGCATGCATTGCGCCATTGGTTGAGGCAAAGGGTATACCCGTTTTTTCTGCCACAGGAAGGGCATCCATGTCCCCTCTAAGCAGTACAGTAGGACGGCTCCCCACGGGGGCCTGGGTGGCCCCGCCGCGTAGTACAGCAACCACGGACGAGGCTGCTTTTCCCAGGCTTATTTCGAGGTCGAGTCCTTTGAGTGCCTCAAGGACCCTGGCCTGGGTGCGGGGCAGATACAGGCCGACTTCAGGATCGGCGTGCATTTCCCTACGGAAATCGACCAGGTCGCTTCCAAAGGCCGGGATCGCCGCCATGGCGCCCTCCAGGAAGCTCAGCGTTGAAAGCCGCCCCGTATTTGTCGTTGAAGTATCTGTCATTGAAGGGCTTTCTCGTCTCATGTTGCCAAGGTCCTGGCCTGCTGCTTTCCCGAGAGGACGCGGAGCTCGCGTCTGAGCTGCGCGTCCTTTCCTGGAATCTCTGTCGCAGGCCTCGCAGGGCCTCGCTTACGCTTTGGTGGGATCGGATACGGCGCCTAGAGCGGGAGATCCGTCCTGTCGACGCCAACCACGCGGTCGCCGGTAAAGAAGCGCACGCCGTACTGGGGACCGTGGCCTCCGATACCGCTGGTACCCCAGAAACTCTGGCGCGAATTGCTGGCCAGGTCGCTCATGAACGTACCGTTGATGCGGACCTCACCGGCACGAATACGGGATGCCACGTCGATGGCCCGTGTTTCGTCACCGCCGAACACGTAGGCATCAAGACCGGTTGCTGGTCCGTTTGCATGGCTAAGTGCCTCTTCAACGGAACGCACGGGATGTACCGTGACCAGTGGCCCGAAGAGTTCTTCGGTGGCGGCTCCGGCGGGACATCCGACGATCATCCCCGGTGCCAGGAACCAGCCGTCAAGATCCGGTAGGTCGCCGCCAGTGACCAGCGTTCCCCCCAGTTCGAGGAGTCGATTCACTGAGGCTTTCAAACCATCACGCTGCCGCTCAAACGCCAGGGGACCCACTTGCGTTGTCTCGTCCAAGGCATTTCCGACCCGAAGCTTATTGAGTTCGGACTTCATAGCTTCAACGAAACGGTCGTGAATCGACCCGTCAACCAGTACCTTGCCGGGTGCCTCGCACCACTGGCCATTGAGACGGGTCATGCCCTGCACAATGGACTGTGCCGCCGAGCTGACATCGGCATCATCCAGAATGATCACGGGATTGTTGGATCCGAGCTCCATCTGCATGACAGCCAAATTGGACGCCGCAGCCTTCGCGACCGTGCGGCCTGCCGAATCGCCCCCGGTGAATGAAAGAGCCTCGATGCGGGGATCCGAAGTCAGCAGTGATCCTGTCTCCGAATTTCCGTGAACCAGTTGAAACGCGGCGCTTGGGTAGTCGAGTTCGGTCATGGCGGCGGCGATGGATTCGGCGAAGAGCTGGCAACCGCCGGGGGCGTTCTCGGAGGGTTTGAGGATGACTGGGCACCCAGCCGCCATTGCTGCCGCCACCTTGCCTACCACGGTGAAGGTTGGGGCATTCCAGGGGCCAACGATGAGGGCCGGGCCGAGGGGCTTGCGCAGGATGACCACAGACCGGTCACCGCCGTCAAGGGTCTCCGACTCGCCAAGCTGCTCCGCTTCAGCGATGGTTCCCCGGACCCTGTCCCCGAGGGCACCGGCAATCAGGCGGGTGGTCCGGATAGGGACTCCCGTGTTAATGCTGTCTTGCAGCGCGATTTCTTCGCTCTGGGCATCGAGAGATGCGGCTACCTTCGTCAGGAGTTCAAGGCGGTCCCGGAGTTTGATGTCTTCAAGTTTCCCGGACTCGTGCAGTGTCGCCGCTGCGGCGAGTGCGCGCTCGACTTCAGCCTTTCCGGTCTTTCGCATCGGCTGCCGGGGTTCGCCCGTATTTGGGTTGGTAAGGTAGCGGCCGTTTTCGTCGAGCTGCAGCCAGGCGCCATCGACAAAGGAGCGTTGCTCGACAAGGTGGGGGGTGATATGGGTCAGTTGTGCGAGTGCTTCAGCAGCCATTTAAGGTGCTCCTCTGGTTTCGTTGTTGTCTTTGTCGTTCATGACCGGCGACGGAAGGGGCTGAGCCCTGACATTCGACTGTTTATGTTTCGGGAGGATATGCGGCGCTACGTTGCGCAGCCTTCGTTCCGGCGCTGGCTGTGGCGCAACATCAAATCGAGATCCGCGTAACAGTCAGCTGCCGAACGGTCTTCAAAGTTGTCCGGATCACGGTTGCCTGTTGGTCATGTTCAGCACAACTCGGATCGTCGACGCTTCCGCCATCGCTTCGAATCCCTCGTTGATACGTTCGAAGGGCAGTTCCTTAGTAACCATGGAATCGAGATCCAGTCGGTTGTTCAGGTAATGGTCGGTGAACATGTCGACGTCACTGAGGAACCTGTTCGCGCCCATGTAGGCGCCTTGCAGGTGTCGGTCGCCGTAGACGAGCGCATCTGCGGGGATACGCAGTTCGGACCCTGCGGGCATGAGACCGAGGATGGTGGCTGTTCCGTTCGGGCTTAGGAGCGAAAAGGCGAGTTCCGCTGTCTGGCTGCGGCCCACCGCCTCGATTGCATGGCTAACACCTTGGGGGAGAAGTGATCGGACCTGGATGAGTGTTTCTGTCGGGTCGGGTGAAGAGATAACACTGTCCGTGGCGCCGAAGTTGCGGGCGAGCTCCAGCTTCGCCGGCACGGCGTCGATGGCGATGATTCGTCGTGCCCCAGCCAGCTTGGCACCCTGAATGGCCGCTATTCCGACACCGCCGCAACCGATTACGGCAACCGTATCCTCTGGCCCTACCTTTGCGCCGTGAATAACCGCGCCGACTCCTGTACTGATGCAGCAACCGAGAAGACATGCCACCTGGGGAGGCAGATCCGAGCCGACCACTGCAACGGATGCCTCCTTCACGAGGATAGCTTCTGCAAATGCGCCGATACCGCCGAGCGAATCCACGCTTGATCCGTCAGGTGAGAGGAGCCTGGGTCGAGGCCGCTCACGCATCGAGTCGACCCGTTCGCACTGGGTCGGGCGCCCGCTTATGCAGTTGCGGCATGCCCCACAGGAGGGGGTGACTGTTGCCACGACCCGGTCACCGGTCTTGATTCTTGTGACTGCAGAGCCGACGCGCTCGACAATGCCTGCGACTTCATGTCCGAGGACTACCGGTAGGGAGATATCCAGTGACCCCTTCAGATAGTGCAGATCGCTGTGGCAAAGGCCCACTCGCTCAGTCCGGATGAGGACCTCATGGTCCTCCGGGTCATCCAGCAGCAGTTCGCGGATCCGAAGTGGGGCTCCGGGCTTTTCCAGCACGGCGGCAAGAATCGGTGTAGTCACTTGGCTTCCTTGATTGTTGAGGTGCTTGCAGATGGGTCGCTTCGACCATCTTCAGCCCTGCTCGAGTTTCAAAAGTGTGTGGACGGAACAGCCTTTACGACCACTATGTGCAAGCTGACCAGCGCCGGTGTGGACCGGCCGGGATCAGTGTCAGCTTCCGGTTCCAATTGGGGATCCATGCCGGTTGTCACCTACAGCGGCCCATCGCTTAACGTGGCGTTCCATGGTGCGGAGGGCTTTTTCCAGCTTCGCCAGCAATATCCGTGTCTCCTCTTCGGTGATCACCAGGGGCGGGGACAGGATCACGGCGTTGTTCAACGGGGTGATCCCGGCCGGATAGACAATGAGTCCTTGTTCCAGGCATTCATCGACGAATAGGCCAGCGGCTCCCAGCGCAGGATCGGGTGCCTGCTTGCTTTCCTGGTCCATAACGAACTCGAAGCCCCGGAGCAGGCCCCGCCCACGGACATCGGCCATGCAGCGGTAGCTTGTTGCCAGGGAGAGCAGACCCTCTTCGAGCTGCTTCCCCCGCTGTCGAACGTTCGCGAGGATATCCTCGCGTTCCATGAAGTCCAGGACCGCCAGGCAGGTTGCTGCTCCGAGGGGGTTCCCGGAGAAGGTGTGGCCGAACGGCGCGACGCCGCTGCCCTCTCTGAGCGCCTTAGCGATGTGGCTTCGGAGCAGGACGCCAGCAACAGGGGAGTAGCCGGCACTCATTCCTTTGCCGAGAAGTAGAAGGTCTGGCACGACGTCCTCGTAGGAACTCGCGAACCATTCGCCCGTGCGCCCCATTCCCGTGATGACCTCATCGATGATCAGCAGCACGTCCAGCCGATCACAAATGTCGCGAAGCCGGGCGAAGTAGCCGGCCGGCGGCGTCAGGACTCCGCCGGCGGCTCCTACGATTGGTTCGACGATGACTGCCGCGACTGTGCCTGGGTCCTCGTTCTGAATGGCGTCTTCGAAGGCTTTCGCAGCCCGGTCAGCGTACGCTTCTTCGCTCTCGCCTGGCCGGGTGAAGCGGTAGGCGTAGGCCGGCGGGGCGAAGGAGAACGCATGGAGCAAGGATCCGTAGTCGGGGCGGCGTGCTGCATGCCCGGACATCGACAGGGCGCCCATTGTCATGCCGTGATAGCTGACGCTCCTGCCAAGGATTTTGACTTTGCTTGGGAGCCCCCTTTCGCGCCAGTAGCTCACTGCGGTGCGGATGGCGTATTCGGATGCTTCGGACCCGCTATTGACGAAAAACGCCATATCGAGGTCCCCGGGAGCAATGTCGGTGAGCCGGCGGGCAAGTTCTTCAGCGGGCAGGTTGGTGAATTGGGTTCTATACGTAAAAGCCACGCGGCGGCACTGTTCTTTCACCGCCTCAGCAATTTCCTCCACGCCGTGGCCAATGCTGGCAGTCATGGCGCCGCTTGAACCATCCAGGTACTGGCGCCCTTCCGTGTCATACAGGAAGACGCCTTCGCCGTAGGCAACGGTCGGGTAATTCTTGTCGATGAGTTGTTTCAACAACGCGCTGTCGGAAATGGGAAGCTCCTAAAGATCGGCAGCTGCTCTCGCAGCTCATTTATCTGCAGTGACGGGTGGGGAAATCTCTGGAAGATCCTTTTGTCCATAGGCGCTAGTGGCCGGCCGCGCTTTGCGCAGCCGGCCACTATTACCGTCGTTCCCAAGAAGGCTCGTGCGACGGCGGCTAGGGATATGAGTCTTTGTTCTTAGGTCCCTGCGGAACTTTCTTCGCTGCTGGAACCTGCCGGGATCAGTGCGGCATACGTCGCCGGCCGCTTGGATCGCATAACCAGCGCGGTAGTCACGCCTCCCAGGAAGAGTGCAGCCATGAGGGTCAACAGTATTCCCGCCGCCAAGTCGCCGCCAACGAGAAGCCCGAAGTTCTGAAGGACCAGAAAGACAATTCCCCCGAGTCCGAGAAGGGCAAGCGCGGGCGCCAGCAACGTGCCCCAGACCTTCTTGTTGTGTGCATTCCTCCGGAAGAACACGATCACCGCGAGTGACGTGAGAGCCATCAGAACAACGATGCCCAATGTGGCCGAGCCTGAGAACCAGGTGTAGGCCTGTGTTACCGGGTCGAGCCCGATGATCGCCTCGACACCAAGCAGTGCTATCGCAACTACCGAGACGATCAAGGCTGCCCTGGACGGAGCGTGGTGACGTGGGTGGATTGCACCAAGTCCAGACGGAAGAACACCTTGCGTACCAAGGGTAAAGAGGTACCGGGTCAGTACGTTCTGGAAGGTGAGGATGCAGGCGAAAAGGCTGGTGATGAGGAAAACCTGGAGCAGGGTGGCAAGGAGCGGGGACACGTACTGTCCCGCGAGCCCCACCACAATGCTGGTGGGATCATTCGTCGCGACTTCGACTATCTGGCTGCTTCCGACTCCCGCCTGCAGTGCCCAGGCAGTGAAAGTGTAGAAGATCCCGACGCCGATAACGGCTATATAGGTTGCCCGGGGGATAGTGCGGTCGGGGTCACGTGCTTCGTTCCGGAAGACGGCGGTGGCCTCAAAGCCGATGAATGAAAAGAAGGCAAACATGACGCCCAGAGGCGGGACACCTTCACCCAAACGCGCGGGGGACAGCGAGTCACCACTCAAACCTTCCGCGCCGCCGTGGACAACCACCCCGATGTTGACTGCCAGCAGAACGACTGTTTCGAGGACCAGGACCACGCCCAGCACCTTGGCGGAGAGCTCGACGTCCCGGTATGCCAGAGCACCGCAGGTCGCCATCAGCACCAGACTGCACAGCCACCAGGGAAGATCCGGACCGCCCAGATCGTGAACCGTGGTCTGGGCCGCTGACCCCAGGTATGAACACAGCGCAAGAAACAGCAGCAAGTATGTTCCGAGCGCAAAAGTGGCAGCCCCCATGCCAACACCCCGGCCCAGCCCCGTTTGGATGTAGGAATAGAACGCTCCAGCATTTTTTACAAAGGGCGTCATCCTCGTAAAACCAACGGCAAACACAAACAGAATAGCGGTCGCGATAAGGAAGAACAGCGGACCGCCCGTGCTTCCCGATGCAGAAACGACAACAGGCCAACCAGCCACGACAGCTGTCATGGGCGCAGCTCCCGCCACAACCATGAACACGATCGACCGGACTCCCAGGCCCCTGCTGAGCAAGCGGTCCGGGGTCAAGATTCCGTTGGGTCCCGCATCCACCGGCTCAAATTTAACATCTTTAGTTGCCATTCGTCCCTCCTGGACGTAGAAGCTGAGTGTCATCGCGATGCCTTCGACAAGGCGGAATTGAACAGCATCGCGGAACCCACAATCGGGCCGGCCCCCTTGCCGAACGTCACTGTGAGTTGGATTACAGCGTAGGAGTTGCCCCAGGGTTTGCGGTGTTGAGCCTGCACATACATCCGTCCTGCGCATGGTCTTGATGCACAGCTATCAGCTGGCAGAACAATGGACGCGATCCTATAAACGAGGAGTTTCTGGAATGTGCACCGCGCACATACAGCTACTTATCGTGGTGCTCCCAGCACTCGCTGGCCGCAGTTTCCTCAGGCATTGTCGAAACTAACGGAGCTTCCCAGACTCCATACGGGACTAGGAAATTTTCGACAAACCCCACTTCTCCTGAAGGAGCACCCGATATGAGCAGCGTTATTTCGGTCTACAACCCCGCTACAGAAGAGCAGATAGGCGAGGTGCCCGCCTACGACCTGCCGGACGTGAATGCAGCGGTCGAACGCGCAGGGGCCGCCCAGCGCGCCTGGGTCCGCAAGCCATTGGCTGAACGCCGTGATGCCCTCTGGGCTATTGCCGATGCTGTCGTCGCTCACAGCGACGAACTGGCCTTGCTCGAATCCACCGACGTTGGTAAGCCATTGGCGGCGGCCCGACAGGAAGTTCTTGGGGTCGCCGAATGCTTCAAGTACTACGCCGGAACGGTGGACAAGATCCTCGGGGACACCATTCCGGTCGATGGCGGCATCAGCATGACTTTCCGCGAGCCGCTGGGTGTTGTGGCCGTAATTGCCCCGTGGAACTTTCCTCTGCCTATCGCATCCTGGAGTATCGCCCCGGCTCTGGCCAGCGGTAATTCGGTGATTGTGAAACCCGCGGCCCTTACCCCCCTGTCAACTGTTCGATTTGGTGAGATCGTGAAGGAACTCGGCGTCGTCGGGGACGCACTTCAGGTTCTCACTGGTTCGGGCGCCCGGATCGGCAATGCCCTCGCTGAACACCCGGATGTTAGCAAGGTAAGTTTTACTGGTTCCACCGAGGTCGGCCGGTCCATCGTCCAGGCGGCTTCAACGACGATGAAAAGGGTTTCTCTTGAGCTCGGCGGGAAGTCCGCCAGTATTGTCTACAACGACGTTGACCTCGCCAAGTGTCTGCAGGCAGCCCCGATGTCGGTCTTCGACAACACGGGCCAGGACTGCTGTGCCCGCAGCCGCTTTCTTGTGCAGCGGGGAATCTTCGACGAGTTCGTTGAGGGATTCATCGAGACCACGCGTGCACTGAAAATCGGTAACCCGCTGGACGACAAGAGCAACCTGGGACCTCTGGTCTCGGCTGCCCACCGCGACACGGTTTCCGGCTTCCTCGAAAACGGTCTCAACGTCGTCACCGCCGGTGAAGCACCGGACGGCCCCGGCTTCTGGATGGCGCCCAGAATCGTCATCGCCCCGGATCCCAAGAGCCGGGTGGCAACCGATGAAATTTTCGGCCCCATCGCCTCGGTGATTCCCTTCGACACCGAAGAGGAAGCCATCGCGCTGGCCAACAGCTCAATTTACGGCCTGAGCGGCTCCATCTGGACCAACGATGTCGGGCAGGCCCTGCGGACGGCGCGGGCACTTGAGTCCGGGACTCTGTCGGTCAACTCAAACTCATCCATTCGGATCCAGACACCTTATGGCGGCTTCAAACAGTCAGGCATTGGCCGCGGACTGGGCCAGGCTGCCATCGAGGCATACACCGAACTCAAGACCGTTTTTGTGAGGACAGAACCATGACAACTGACACGGGGGAGCTGGTTCGGACCAACCAAGGCACCTCATCCGGAGTATCCAGTGAGACAGACACCGCCGTGCAGACCCTCAGCGTCCTCTACGGCAGCCAGACCGGGAATGCTGAGTTTCTTGCGTCCAAGATCGTGGACAAGGCAAACGGCCAGGGTTACTCAGCCGAGCTTATGAGCCTGGACATGCTGACCCCGCAAGATGCGGCACGCAAGGACCGCCTGTTGATCGTTACCGCCACACACGACAACGGCCACATGCCGGACAATGCGCAACCGTTTTGGGACCAGCTTCAAAGCGCCGGTTCAGACCTCTTCAAGGACGTTCCCTTCGCAGTCCTTGCCATTGGCGACTCCATGTACGAAGACTTCTGCAAAGCCGGCAGCGATCTTGACGAGCGCCTTGGCGAACTCGGCGGCAAGAGGATCCTTGACCGCCTCGACTGCGATGTCGACTATGACCTGACGTCAGGCAAGTGGATCAGGGGCATGCTTGAGACCTTCAAGACAGTTGTTCCCAAGAAGCGGGACAACAGCCCGCAAGACTCCACTGTTCCTGGAGCAAACCTCGGGGAGCAGCCCAAGGGCACACGCCGGGAACCTGACACTGCCACCGTCGTCGAGGCCCGACTCCTCAGCGCTCCCGAGTCCGAAAAAGAGGTCTGGCACTATGAGCTTGAGGTTAGCGGCGACAGCCGCAACTACCGGCCAGGTGACTCACTTGCCGTAATCCCCACCAACTCCATCGAGCTCGTGGAAGACCTCCTCGGATTCCTTGGCCTCGCTGGCAGCGAGGTGTTCGGTGAGGACGGCAAGAATGTACGCGAGACGCTTCAAAACGACTGTGAGCTTCGGCTGCCCCATCTAGGCATCGTGGCCTGGCTCGTCGAAGATCTCGCACCGGATCATCCCGTGCGGAACCTGGTCGAGTCCGGTGACCGCAATGCGCTGGAGGATTGGCTGTGGGGACGGGACATGCTGGACGTGCTGCAGGAAACCCGGACATCGGATGTCGATCCCGGCGAGTTCCTCTCTATGCTGAGGCCCCTGCAGCATCGGTCGTACTCCATTGCATCCAGTCCCCTCGCTGACGGCGACCGCGTCCACTTGACGGTCTCCACTGTGCAATACGAGACCGCCGGCCGCCGGCACTCGGGTGCATGCAGCGGATTCCTTCAGTCCGCTGCGCAGACCAAGACAACTATAAAAGTCTTCCCGCTGCCGGCGCACGAGTTCCACCTGCCCCACGACAACTCAGCTGACGTGATCATGGTGGGTCCAGGCGTCGGAGTTGCCCCGTTCCGTGGCTTCCTCCGTGACCGTGAAGTCTCACAAGCCCGGGGACGAAACTGGCTGTTCTTCGGGGACCGCCATGAAAAGCCTTCCTGGCTTTATCAGGAGGAAATGGAAGAACTGCAAAGCAACGGCGTGCTGAACCGCCTCAGCCTGGCTTTCTCCCGGGATCAACAGGGCAAGGTCTATGTCCAGGACCGGATCCGGGAAGAAGGAGAAGACATCTTTGCCTGGCTATCGGGTGGAGCTTCGGTCTATGTGTGCGGCGGCAAACAAATAGCACCTGACATCGACGAAGCCCTGCTGGCGGTGCTCAGCAGCCACGGCGCAATGACCCCCGAAAAGGCGCACGATTATCTGCAGTCGCTGAAGAGCGAAGGACGTTACGTCAAGGACGTCTACTAGGCCCCGCTCGACCTGCCCAGCACACGGGCTTTCGTGTCCTGGGTACTGGGCAGAACACGGAAAAGTCTTGGCCTGCCTACCGCACCGGAATGTGACCTGGCTTACCGAATGCATGTAGCCGGCAATCATGATGTGCACCTTGCACATACGCCAAAAGGACCCCGCTCTTAGTGTTTTTAGTAACCAATATCAATGAGGATAAGAGGTACACAGTGAATCCCATCACACAGGTCCCGGAGGACCTCCACGAACTCGAGGCTATCGACATGCAGGATCAATCCTCAGCCGCGTCAGCGCATGACGAACTGCAAAAGTTTGTCTCCGACAACGACATCAAAACGTTCAAGGTGGGCGTCGTGGACCTGGACGGGGTTTGGCGCGGCAAGCGCATCCCTGCCAGGTACTTCCTGGAAAGCGTCGCTGAGCGCGGAACGAATATCTGCAACATCATCTTCGGCTGGGACATTCAGGACGAAATCATTTCTGATCTCAGCTACACGGGGTGGGACACGGGTTACCCTGACGTGACGCTCCTCCCCGATCTCAGTACCCTGAAGGTCGTTCCCGGGGAACCCGGCGTGGCTTCCGTCATTTGCGACGCTTACGAGATGTCGGGCGAGCCTGCGGCAATCTGTCCCCGGAGCATTCTCAAGCGGGTCGTGCAGAAAGCCGAAGACCTTGGATACTCGCCGGTCTGCGCCTACGAGTTCGAGTTCTACCTGCTCAAAGGCACCCCGACGGACCTTGCCGCCAAGGACTGGCGCGACCTGACCCCAATCACGGCGGGCAGTCACACCTACAGCCTCGTCAGGGACACAGGCACCGAGTTCCTCATCGGTGAGATCCGACGCCGCCTGTCTGAGCAGGGCATTTTCATCGAGGCCAGCAACAGTGAAAACGGTCCGGGCCAGTTCGAGATGAACATCCACTATTCGGATGCTCTCGCAGCCGCGGACAACGCCCTCCGGCTAAAGGCCACCGTCAAGGAGGTTGCAGCTGAGGCCGGCTACACGGCATCATTCATGGCCAAGATCAACCCGGAGTGGGCCGGCTCCTCCGGGCACATGCACCAGAGCCTTTGGGATCCGCAGTCGGGCAAGTCCGTCTTCGCCAATGCCGAGGAGCCCGGCGAACTGAGCGCCATCGGGTACAACTACCTGGCCGGCGTCGTCGAGACGGCACCGGAGCTCACGGCCCTCTACCTGCCCACCATCAACTCTTACAAGCGGACCGAAGGCGGGCAGTGGGCCGGATCCAGCGCCACCTGGGGCCTGGACAACCGAACGGTCGCCATCAGGTCCATCCCGTCAAAGAGCAGTGCCGCACGTATTGAAAACCGGGTACCGGGCGCTGACGCCAATCCCTACCTGGTCATCGCCGCTAACATCGCGGCGGGCCTGCACGGCGTGGAGCAGGAACTGACCGCCCCGAAGCGGGTGGAAGGAAACGCCTACGCCCTGGAGGAAGGAAACCAGGTAAAGCAGCTGCCCGGAACACTCGACCAGGCCATCGAACAGTTCGAGAATAGCGAGGTCGCGAAGGCGTACTTCGGCGAGACCTTCGTTACCCACTACGTCCAGACGAGGCGCTGGGAGCTCCGCAAGCTTCAGACCAGTGTCACCGACTTCGAGATCGCACGTTACCTGGAACGCATCTAGCGCAGAGTGCAGTGCTAAGAGCTCCATTTCCATTTTTTAATACTCAGAAAGAAGCACCCAATGACCACTCACCCCGGAAAGATCGCTGCAGTCACCGGAGCCGCGTCCGGAAACGGCCTTGCCATCGCAGAAAAGCTCCTCAAGGAGGGCGCCACCGTTGTAGCCCTGGACCGTGACGAGGCCGCGCTCGAGCGTCTGATCGGCCAGCACCCGGAGATGGTGCCTGTTGTTATGGACGTCGCCGACGAAGCCTCGGTCCGCCGCGGCATAGCCGAGATCGACGCAAAATTCGGCCGGCTCGACACCCTCGTCAACAACGCAGGCATCGTCAAGGGCAGCAACTTCGACGACGTGAGCGTAGCGGAATGGGACCAGGTCTTCGCCGTGAACTCCACCGGACCGTTCCTGGTCAGTCAGGCCGCACGGCCGTTGCTGGAGAAGGGCGCTGCCGCCCGGGGCGACGATTCAACCAGTGCCATCGTTAATATCACCTCGGTCGAGGCCCACATCGTCATCGCCAGCAGCGGACACCCCCAGGTCCATTACAACGCTTCCAAGGGTGCACTCCTTATGTTCACGAAGGCTTTGGCCATCGAAACCGCAGCTTCCAAAATCCGCGTCAACGCTGTCGCCCCCGGCTTCATCGAGACCCCGTTCACCAAGTCCGTGCTGGAAAACCAGGAGGCCGTGAAGTTCCTGCTCGACCGCACGCCGCTCGGACGAATCGGACGGCCCTCCGACGTTGCCAACGCAGTCGCGTTCCTGGCCAGCGACGAGGCCAGCTGGGTGACCGGTACCACCATCCACGTCGACGGCGGTTGGCTGGTTTACTGACATGCGGGCGCCCCTTATCGCCATTTCCGCTGCCCGGCAGACCGTCGATACCGCCTTTGGCCCGATGCCTTCAACGGTCCAGAACATGGCCTACGCCAACGGCGTGCTTGCTGCGGGCGGCCGTCCCGCCATTCTTCCGTCCACGGCAACGATCCCGGATGCGGCGCTTGAAGGGTTCGACGGGCTGATCCTCACCGGCGGCGGTGACATCAGCCCCCGGCTGTATGGCGAGGATCCGATTGACACGGTCTATGACGTGTGCGACATCAGGGACGACTTCGAAATCGAGCTTTACAACGAAGCCATGCTCCGCGGCCTGCCCATCCTGGCCACTTGCCGGGGGATGCAGCTTGTCAATGTTATTCGAGGCGGAAACCTCGTCCAGGAAGTGAGCCCGGACAGGGGGCACTGGCAGGACCATCCCTCTCATGAACCATGGCACCAGGTACAGCTGGAGCCCGGTTCCGAACTTGCCCGGATTGCCAAAGACCTGACCATTCCCGTGAACAGCTACCACCACCAGGGCTTGGGCAAGCTCGGAACAGGCCTTCGTGTCGTGGGACGGGAAGGCGACGTTATCGAAGCAATTGAAGCCGACGATGCCCGCCTCATCGGAGTCCAATGGCATCCCGAGCACATGGTCGACTACCACGAAGCCCAGAAGGCCCTCTTCGTCGATCTCGTGGAGAAGGCCGCAGCGTACGCACAGTCACAGAAACCACTTCAGGAGCAATTCTCATGAGCACAGAAACTGAGCGGGGACTCAGCCACAACAAGTCAGACTTTGACTTCCACGGACGGTCGCTCGACAACATTTTCGACGAATACCAGGACATCCTGGCCAACGGCCCTGTTGGGCACAGCAACAAGTATGGAGGCTTTTGGTACATCACCAAGAGCGAAGATATCTTCAACGCCGAGCAGGACCCTGACACCTTCGCTGTCGGTCCCTCAATGCTCCTCCCGGCGTTCGGCACTGACGTTCCCCTCATTCCGATCGACATCGATCCGCCGACCCACGCTGATTTCCGCAAAATCCTGCTGCCGATGTTCACGCCCATGAACATCTCCAAGCTGACACCCGGTATGCGGGAGACCGCCCAGCAGCTGTGCCAGGAAGTCCTCACAGCCGGCGACGTCGTCGATGTCTCGGAAAAGCTTGCCCGCCCGATGCCGACCATTATCTTCAGCCGCCTGGCCGGATATCCGGAACAGGACTGGCCAATCTTCGACCGGTGGATCGACGAAATCATCTATGAGCGGACCGCGCATCCGGAAACCGCATATGCGGCCGGACGCGAACTCAACGACTACTTCGACCGCCTTCTCGACGAACGGGAAAAGGTCGGACCGGAAGCGGATGTCAGCAATGACCTGATCACCCAGCTCCTGAAAGCGGAAGTGAAAGGCCGGAAGCTCACGCGTGAAGAGCTGCTGTCGTACTGCTACCTGCTCTTCCTGGCCGGGCTGGACACGACCGCCTGGGCGATCCGTTCCGCCCTCTGGTACCTGGCCGGCAACCCGCAGGCCCAGCAGCAGTTGCGGGAAGACCCGGACCTGATCCCCACCGCAGCAGAAGAATTCCTGCGGACCCTCTCCCCGGTCCAGGCCATGGCCCGCACCGCGAAGAAGGACACAGTTGTCCGGGGCCAGGAAATCAAGGCTGGCGAACGCGTTGTGCTCGTCTTCGGCGCGGGCAACCGTGACCCGGAGGTCTACGAAGAACCCAACGACATCAAGATTGACCGTGAAGACAACCGCCACCTGGCCTTCGGCGGAGGGATCCACCGGTGCCTCGGCTCGAACCTTGGCCGCGCCGAAATGGTTATCGCCATGGAGGAATTCCTGAAGGCTGTCCCTCACTTCGAACGGGCGAATGACGACGAACCGTGGCACGGCGTCGGCCCGCTTACCCTCAAGATTGGAGCTTGATCACCATGGGAGAACTTTGGGTCGACGGAGGGCGTTGCCAAGGCCACGCCCGGTGCTGGGCTCTGGCACCCGAAACCTTTGAGATCGACGAGGAAGGCTACGCGCACGTCATTCCTGGCCGCGAAAACAGCGGCGATGAACCCAACGTCCGCAAGGCCATCCGGAACTGCCCCGAACGGGCGATCCTGGAACGGGAAACGGCCGAGGCCGGCGAGAAAGCATCAGAGGTTTCGGCATCGTGACACATCTGCCAGACCGGGTTGCGGTCATTGGCGCTTCGGTTGCGTCCGCGATGCTGATTGAACGCAGCCGCGAACTGGGGTTTGCAGGCGAATTCATCGTCATTGATTCAGACCCGAACGCGCCCTACGACCGGCCCCCGCTCTCCAAGCAATTCCTTCTTGGCACCGGTCCCGTCGAACCGGCCGAGTGGTGGCCGGAGGCTACGCCGATCCTCAATGCAAAGGCCATCGGGCTGCTCACCGACAAGCGGACTGTCCTGACGGACAAGCTCGGAGAAGTAGCCGCTGACGCCGTCGTCATCTCTGCAGGAGCCGGCTCAATCCGGCTGCCGAACGAGCCAGCGGGCGTTCTCAGCCTAAGAACCGCGCAGGACGCCCTTGCCCTGCGCAGCGCCGTGGATGCAGGATCTTCCAGTGCGATCATCATCGGCGCCGGAACCATTGGTGCGGAACTGGCATCTACACTCGCCCAGCGTGGGCTTGCCGTCACGGTAGTGGATTTGGCTCCGCAACCAATGCAGCGCTTCTTTTCAGGACATCTGGGAGAGGAAGCGAAGGCATGGATGCATCAGGCCGGTGTCGTAACTCATTTTGGGGTTGCTGTGGAATCCATTCAGAAAACGGATGCGCAGTGGACGGTCCGGGTCAACGGCCTGGACCTGCACGCCGACTTGGTGATCAGCGCTGTCGGAGCACGCCCCCACACCGAATGGCTGACCTACAGCGAGCTCGACATTTCCAACGGAGTCCGTTGCACTGCGGACGGGAGAGCCCTGCTGACCAGTGGTGAAATCGCCGACGGGATCTTCGCTATCGGAGACGTTTCGGCCCGGCAGGCCGAGGACGGAACCTTTCGGCGGTTCGAGAGTTGGACCCAGGCCCAACGTCATGGCGCAGCCCTGGCTGAATACTTTGCAGGCTTCGACTCCAGCGAACTGGAACAGGCTCCGTACGGGTGGACGGAGCAGTTCGGCCGAAAGGTACAGGTGCATGGAATGCTTCCGCCGGCAGGCGAACTTGTTCAGGTATACGCTGCGGAGGAACGCAACGCCGCCTTGTACCGGATTGGATCTGCGGCGGAGGACGTGGCTTGGATCGGTGTCAACGCGCCAAGGCAGTTCAGCCGGGCCTCCATGGGCATGAGCCTTCTAAGCTGAAACGATGAAACCCCCTGCTGAGCCTGCGGCCCCGCAACCGAATGAGGTCCTGCCCGCTGGCTATCGCCACAAACTCCAAATAGCAGAGCTTCGCGCAGACACCCTGTCCGAGCTCACGCAGCTCATGATGGAAGGACCCGATCCACTCGCGCTTGCTCAAAGAGCAGTGGACTTGGTAGCCAGGGCAACAAACTCAGCAGGGGTTTTCGTCTACCTGTGGGATGAACAGGAACAAGTCCTTGTCATGCGCGCAGGCACCCCTGGAGTGCAAAGCCAGCAAATGGGAAGAATCACCCTTCGCCTCGGCGAAGGTGTAACTGGCTGGGCAGGGCTCACCAAACAGTCAGTTGTCCTAAACAAGAACATTCAGCAGGACCCGAGGTTCGCCAGCATCAGCGAACTGCAGGAAGAAGATTTCAATTCGATGCTGGTTGTCCCGATCGTGGCACCGACCGGGACCCTCCTTGGCGTATTTAGCCTCTGGTCATATGAGGAGGAAACCTTCACCTGGGAGTCAAAGCTGATTGCTGACGAGGTGGGAGTGCTGCTTGCCAGCGGCCTGCTGCAGGCTGAGACAGTTGATGACTTGCGGCGCCAATCCGCAGCAGCACACTTCCTTGTCGATTTCCCGATCAACTCCGCCACTTCCGTCCTGCAATGCGCCCAAGTGGCCACCCAGGCGATTCTTAAGCACATGAGCTCCGACGGCTGCGTCATTGAATATTTCGGGCGAGGTGCAGCCACATCGCCGCCCACCGCCATCGCAATGGACAAGGGCGAGCGAAGCGGAATCGTAGTTAGAACCACTCACTCACGAACAGCAACGTCCGAATTCATTGAATCCAACTTCGCCGGACACGAGCGGATATCTGTCTCCTTTGGCCTGACCAGCACACGGGGCATCGTCACGTGCTATCGTCCACGCCGCTATTCCACCAGAGAGCTCGATCGGCTCAGCGCCATTTGCTCTCAGCTGGCCGCCCTCTTTGAAGCAGTAGAACTGGAGTCCGTCGGCTCATCCCATGCTTCACGCCTGCTCCGAAGCGTCGGCACGAGCACATTCGCCCGCATTCTCGAGGAATCAGGCTGGTCAAAGGGCCGCACTCTGCCGGTCCTGGTGCGAGTGAAACGGCTGAAATTCGACTCTGACGCGGTGTCCAGACGCATCGCCCCCTACCTTCAGGAGCTGGCCGGCCCCCGATCCCTGGTCTTCACGGAAGGCCCCCTCAGCCTGCTCTTTATCGATACCCCTTCCGGCTCCGGAGAAGAGATCAAGGCGAAGCTGGAGACGACTCTTTCTGACCTCGACGAACACCGTGGCGTCTCAGCTTTCGCCGGCGTAGGTCCACTGGCGCGGGACGTCGCCTCTCTGCAGCCAGCGCTCTCAGACGCTGAAACCGCACTGGCCTGGACAGAACTGGTCGGCAGGACATCCGGGAGACGGGTCACCTCTTTCAGCGACATAGAACACCTGCAGGAACTGCCCCTTGTTGGGGAGGGGATGTCTGCAGAGATCAGGAACGTGCTCGCCGAACTCAGGTCCCTCATGCGCTACGACGCGGAAAATGGAACCCAGCTGGCCGAAACCGTCGCCATGCTCCTGTCCAATAAAGGATCCATTGCCGACACGGTCTCCAAACTGCACATCCACCGCAACACACTCCGGCAACGGCTCCAGCGCGTAGAGCAGCTCATCGGTCATTCATTCGAAGAAGCCGGCGACTGGCTGCCCACGGGCATCGCTGCGCGACTGGCTATGCGCGAAGGCCACCGCACTGTTCTTCAATGACGGCAACAGCGGCCGGGGTCCGCTGAGGAAATATTCGGATGATCCCAAGATCACCAGGCTGTGGCATACACATTCGGATCTTAATGTGCAACCGGCACTGCGACCCCGGCCGTGCTGTTCGCTACGTTGAAGTTGTCCCCCTGGGTCCGGGGACTAAAGGCCATGGGGCTTCGGTGTCCGGTTTAACCGCAGAGGATGCCACCGTCCCTTCACAACCCAGGTTTCGCATGCTGAAACCCTGACCGCCCGATAAGGAATTCGAGAATGACCAATCAGCCAAACCTGCCCCGAGGTACCGGTACCCTGCAGGCACTCGTCATACAGCCAGATTTCCACTGCCCGCTGGACCGGCTCGGTGTTTGGCTGCACGATGAGGAAATAGCCACCAGAATTATCCAGCCTTTCAGTGGTGACGTGATCCCGGACGTGATTCAGGAGGACGCCCTGGTGGTTCTTGGCGGAGACATGAGCTCATTGGACGACCATGCCTATCACTGGCTTACCGACATCCGGCGCCTTATGGCGGCCGCCGCCAGCCAGAGGAAACCGACGCTAGGGATCTGCCTTGGAGCTCAGTTGATGGCACAGACGTTCGGCGGGACCGTGGCCAGGGGAGACCATGGCCTCGAAGCGGGGGTCGTCGAGGTGGCATTACGGCCCGATGCTGCCGAGGATCCCTTGATGGCCGGATTGCCGGATCCCTTCTTCGCAGGCGCCATGCATGGGGACATGATCGACCAACTCCCGCCGTCAGCAGTATGGCTCGGGATGACGGCCCAGTATCCGCATCAGGCTTTTCGGGTAGGTGAGATGTCATGGGGAGTTCAGTTTCACCCGGAGATCTCGCCGGTGGTCTACCGCCAGTGGTTGTCCCTGGTCAAGGAGAATGACACGGTTGCCGTGGAGCGGGCCGGCCGCGGAATGAAAGCATTCGAGAATCAGGACCAGATCGTGAGGGAGCATACCGAGGCGATGGCGCGACGCTTCGCCCACCTGGTCCGGACCACGGCAACGGTGGCTACTCAGTAACCAACAGTGCGTGGTGGCGCTGCGGCCGCGGGGTGGACGTGGACACTAGCCGATGCAGCGATTCCTGCCCCTGGACTCATTGAGTCTGC
>NZ_VHIJ01000027.1:0-17890 GCF_006680095.1 Pseudarthrobacter sp. B4EP4b
GGCTCGCCGAGGATGGCGAGGTCCGGGAGGGGGCTGCCAAGGTCAGCACCCCAATGGATGATCTCGGCCTCCCCGCTGTTGAAACTGATCACCAGGCTGGTGCCGGCGGAACGGAGGTGGAGGGGGTCCATAGGATCTCTTTCAGTGTTCAAGGGGTGCGCCTTAAGTTACGCACGTCAGGAAAGCAAGGGGAAGGGGTGGCCGGATGCCGCCGCCGCGAGGAGGGGAACGGCGGCATCCGGCGCAGTGGTTGCGACCACATACGCAACCACGTTTGGGTGCCTACTTGAACAGGGCGTTGACCTGTTCGTTGGCCTGGGTGAGGGAGCTTGCGGGCGCCTTGCCGGAGACCACTGCGTCCATGGCTGGCTCCATGATGCCCTTGACCTTGGCGGTGTTGTCCGTGATGGGGTACAGGAACGTGGTCTTGTTTTTGACGTGTTCGGTGAAGGCGGAGACGTCCACGCCCTTGGCGGCGAACGCTTCAGCGGCCTTGTCCGAGGATGCCTTGAGCGCCGGGAAGACAACCGCCTTGGAGGCTACAACGTCCTGGCAGTCGGCCGAGGCGAGGTATTCCACCCACTTGATGGACGCATCCTTTTTCTTGGTACCGGCCCAGATGGAGTCCGCCAGGCCGTTAAACATCGAGGCACGCTCGCCCTGCGGACCCACAGGGGTGGGGGCGATGCCCACTTCGATGCCCTTGTAGCCGGTGTACTGTCCGATCATCCACGAACCATGGGCGTTGATGGCAGACTTGCCTGCCGCGAACGTGTCGGCCATGGCTGCGCCCACAGTGGTTTCCAGCTTGGGCATGTAACCCTTCTCAGCCAGGCCGGCGAACCATTCCATGCTTTCCTGGAACTTGGGGTCGTCGTAGTTGTAGTGGGTGCCCCACGGGTTCTTGTCCGTGTGGGACCATCCGGTGGTGTTGGTGAGGTAGCTCCACTCGGTCTGCCCGGAGGAGTCGCCGCCGCCGTTCAGGCCCAGCCCGTAAACGGCAACGTTGTTCTTGTCGAAGCCGGGCTCGTCGCCGCGTTTGCCGCTCTTGTCCACGGTGAGGTGGGCAACAACCTTTTCGTACGTGCCGCCGTCCTCCGGGTTCCAGGTGAGGTTCTTCATCTGGTCCTCGGTGACGCCGGCGCCGGCCAGCATGGCCTTGTTGTAGAACAGGCCGATGGTGTCCCAGTCCTTGGGCAGGCCGTAGCGCTTGCCGTCCTGGCCCACCCACAGATCCGCGAGGCCTTCGTTGTAGCCCGTCAGGTCGATGTTGTCCTTCTTGACGGCGTCATCGATGGCCAGCAGCTGCTTGTTTTCGGCCAGTTCGCCGTAGCGGCCCAGGTGGTTGGTGAACACGTCCGGTGCCGTGCCGCCCACGAAGCCGTTGGTGAGGGTGCTCCAGTAATCGTCCCAGCCGCGCTGGGTGATCTTGACCTTGATGTCCGGGTTGGCCTTGGTGAAGTCGTCAGCGCACTGTTGGTAGGCCGGGAGCTGGTTGGCGTCCCAGAGCCAGTAGCTGATCTCGCCCTTGGAGGACTCAGCCGAGGAGGCTGATCCGCTGCAGGCGGACAGGGACAGTGCCACAGCTGCGGCGACGGCGACGGCGCCGAGGGTTTTCTTCATGGTTCTACTTTCCGTTCAGGGGTGGGATGGGTGGCGTGGTGGTTACTTGATGCCGGAGAAGCCGATGGAATTGACGATCTTCTTGCCGAAGGCGGCGAAGAGGATCAGCACCGGCAGGGCCGAGATGAGGGTCGCGGCCATGAGGCCGGACCAGTCCGGTGCACCCTGCGGCGACTGGGACTTGAAGACGCCCAGGCCAACCTGGAGCACACGGACGTCGTCCTGGGAACCGACCAGCAGGGGCCAGAAGTATTCGTTCCACTGGCCGATGAAGGTGAGCAGGGCAAGGGTGGCGATGGGGGCTGCGGCATTGGGCAGGACGATCTGGAAGAAGATCCGAAGGTGCTTGGCGCCGTCGAGCATGGCCGCCTCCTCCACTTCGCGGGACATGTTCAGGAAGAACTGGCGCAGGAAGAAGATGGCGAAGGGGGTCATGAAGATGTAGGGCAGGACCATGCCGAGCATCGTGTTGAGCAGGTCCAGGTTCTTGATCAGCAGGAAGTTGGGCAGGGCGGTGAAGATCGGCGGGACCAGCATGGTGCCGAGGAAGAGGCTGAAGACGGCGTTCCGGCCCTTCCAGCGCAGCCGGGCAAAGGCATAGGCGGCCATTGCGCTGAAGAAGACTGCGCCCGCAGTGGTGATGGAGGAGAAGACTATCGAGTTCCGCAGGTAGAGCCAGAAGTCGATCTGCGCCCCGGAGCCGCCTTCCGCCACGGCATCCGCCGCTGACTGGAGCCCGAAGACCCGCTTGAAGGCGCCGAAGCTGAACTCCGCCGGCAGCAGGCTGGCGGCGTTGGTGGCAAGGGCGTTGTTGGTGGACAGTGCCGTGCGCAGGACCCAGAGGAAGGGAAGCACGGAGACGGCGATCGCGAGGACCAGCAGGGCCCAGGCGGCGGCGCGGCGGGGGTTGAAAGGACGACGGCGGCGGGTTGCGGCCGGCAGCTGGGCGCGGCTTGCTGTGGTGGTCATGGAGGACTCCTTAGTCCAGGTCCGACTCGTTGCCCTTGAGGAACTTCATTTGGATGAAGGCCACCAGGGCGAGGATGAGGAAGAGAATGACGGCGATGGCGGATCCGTAGCCGAAGTCCGACTCGGTGAAGGCACGCTGGTAGATGTAGTACTGGATGACGCGGGTGGCGTTGACCGGGCCGCCTGCGGTGGTCACGGCAACGGTGTCGAAGACCTGGAAGGAACCGATCACCGTCACCACCAGCACCAGCACCAGGACCGGACGCAGCAGGGGAATGGTGATCTTGCGGAAGGTCTGGAAGGCTGACGCCCCGTCCAGTTTCGCCACCTCGTACACGTGGCCCGGGATGGACTGCAGGCCGGCGAAGATCAGCAGCGCTGTGTAACCCATGTGCCGCCAGGTGTTGATTACGGCCTGGGTGGGAATGGCCCACTCCTCGCTGCCGAAGAACGCCACCCGGGGGAGTCCGGCCCATTCGATGAACTGGTTCACCACGCCGATCTGGTAGTCGAGCATCCAGAACCACAGCAGTGCGGCGATGACGTTGGACATCAGGTACGGCATCAGCAGGGCGCCGCGGATGATGGTGGATTTGGCCACCTGGTGCATAAGGAGCGCCAGGCCCAGTGCCAGTGCGGTTTGCAGGACGATGTTCAGGAAAACGTACTGGCCAGTGACGGCGAGGGAGTTCCAGAACAGCGGGTCCTTGGCGATGGCCGTGTAATTGTCCACCCCTACCCATTCCGGGTCTCCGAGGATGTTGTACTCCGTGAAGCTGAGGTACACGCCGCGGATGGTGGGGACAACGTAGAAGACGATGAACCCGATCATTGCCGGGGCGATGAAAAGCAGTGCGATCTTGAGGTCCCCGAACCGGCGGAGGCCGCCGTAGGGCTTGGGTTTGTCCGGGGCAGGCGAAACAGGTGCTGAGTGTTTGGCAAGGGTGGTCATCTTCGACCCTTTCCTGACTGTGACGGGGGTAACAACTTGAAGAGCAATCTACACGAGTAGATACAGGGCCGCAAGGATTACTTTTAATGCTGTTTCTTGCGGGATTAGTTCACCTACTGGCTTATTGACTCGAGTAGAAGCAGGTGCAACACTGGCTTCCTGATGGAGGGCGCCTGCCTCGGCGCCCCCGCAACCAGGGAAAGGCAGACAATGACGTTTTCGATCGGCGTACTCGGCGCGGGACAGTTCGGCGGGCAGTTCGCACACCTTTTCAACCTCCACCCCGGGGTCAGCGAGGTGTATGTGGTGGACGAGCGGCCCGAGCGCGCCGCCGAGGCCCGGGAGCGCTACCACCTCGCAGGGTCCAAGGGGAGTTTCGAGGAACTGCTCGCTTCCGACGTTGACGCGGTTGCGATCTTCACGCAGCGCTGGACCCACGGCCCGCTGGTGGAGCAGGCATTGCGCGCCGGCAAGCATGTGTACTCGGCCGTCCCCATGGCCATCTCGGAAGATGAGATTGCGCGCATCATTGACGCCGTCCGCGACACTGGGCTGGTGTACATGATGGGGGAGACCAGCTATTACAACCCGGCGACTGTATATGCGCGGGAGCAGCATGCAGCAGGGCGGTTCGGCCGGATCTTCTACTCCGAGGGCGACTATGTCCACGACATGGACCTGGGCTTTTACGACGCCTACCAGTACAGCGGCGGCGACCGCTGGAAGGAAACTGCAAGCTACCCGCCGATGCTCTACCCCACCCACGCCATCGGGGGTGTGCTCGGCGCCGTCCCGGCGCACGCCGTCAGCGTCAGCTGTGTAGGTGTCCGGGATGACCGGAACGACGGCGTGTTCGACCAGGCCGTCAGCATGTTCGGCAACGACTTTTCCAACGCCACAGCGCTCTTTGAACTGAACGACGGCGGCGTGATGCGTACCAATGAAATGCGCCGCGTGGGCTATCCGTCCCACATCCGGGAGTCCCGGTTCCGGTTCTTCGGTACGGAGGCAAGCTTTGAGCAACTGGCGAAGGTCACCGTATGGCAGGACAAAATGAACGTCCATGACATTTCGGAGCAGGTGGAAACGCGGCCCAGCATGTCCCTGGATGATCCTTCGCTGGCCAACGTGGCCCCTGAACTCCGGGACGCTTTTGTGTCCGGCCTCGCGCCCGTCCACAATGCGGAGCGGCTGCCGGAAGAGTTCCGCGGTGCACCCAACGGGCATGAAGGCAGCCACCACTTCCTGGTGGATGACTTTGTGACCGCCGTGAACCAGGGCACGCTTCCGCCGGTCAACGCCTGGGTGGCGGCCCGCTTCACCCTGCCCGGGATCGTGGCCCACCAGTCGGCCCAGCAAAACGGCGCGCGGCTGCCCATCCGTGACTTCGGCGACGCCCCGGCCCACTGATAGCTAGCATGTACTCCATGACCACTTCGGCAGTGCCGGCCCCGCGCGGGCCGGTGACGCGCAAGGACGTTGCGCGCTTCGCGGGCGTCAGCACCGCCGTCGTGAGTTATGTGGTTAACGGGGGGCCCAAAAAAGTGGCGCCCGCAACGGAAGCCAAAGTGCAGGACGCCATCCGCCGGCTGGGGTACCGCCCGAATGCTGCCGCCCGTGCCCTGAAGCTGGGATCCAGTGAAACGATAGGGCTGGTCATCCCGGACAACAGCAACTCTTTCTTTTCGCTGCTGGCCCATGCCGTGGAAGATGCGGCCGCCGAACTGGGCTACGCCTTGTTGCTGACCAACTCGGACGGAAACCTTGCCAAGGAACTCCGGAACCTCCGAAACCTTGCGGCACGCCAGGTGGACGGGGTGATCCTTTCCAGTGTTCTGATGGAACCTGCCCTGCCGGAACTTGAATCTGCGGAGATTCCTGTTGTCCTGCTGAACCACAGTGCTGACGCTCCGGGATTCGACAGCGTGGGCGTTGACCTGGTGGCCGGGGCGAAAACGGCCGTGGAACATCTGATCGGCCACGGGCATACCAATATCGCCCTGGCCATGGGAACCAACACGGGCAACTACTATGACGGCCGTGAAGAGGGCTGGCTCCAGGCCCTTGCCGCGGCCGGCCTGTCCGAAGGTCCCATTGTCCGCACCCCGTTCACGCGGGAGGGCGGCTATGCCGCCGGGAAACGCCTCCTGGCCGCAGCAAGCCGTCCCACCGCTATCTTCGCCACCTCGGACCTGCAGGCGGTGGGTATCCTTCGGGCGCTGCATGAAGCGGGATTGTCAATCCCCGGGGACATTGCCCTGGCTTCCTTCGACGGCTCGGCCGAGGCGGAGTACAGCTGGCCTCCGCTCACCACAGTGAAACAGCCGGCAAAAGCCATGGCGGAGGCCGCCGTCAGTGCCCTCATCGGCGCCCACCGCCACCACGAATCCGAACACCTCATTTTCCCTGCCGAACTGCAGGTCCGGCAGTCCTGCGGCTGCTCGTAGCCTGGCGCTCCTAGGCTGCGGCCAGCCGCAGCCTGCCTACCCTCTCCTGCAGGACACGTTGTGCCTCGGAACCAAGTCCGGGATCGCTGATCACCTCGTCCACTTCCTCCAGTGCCGCAATGGAACTGATGCCCAGCACCCCCCACTTGGTGTGGTCCGCAAGCACCACGGTCTTCCTTGCGGCGGCCACAAAGGCGCGGTTCGTTTCGGCTTCGAGCAGGTTGGGGGTGGTGAAGCCCGCCATCGCATCCATGCCGTGGACACCCAGGAACAGCAGGTCCAGGTGCAGCTGCTTCAGGGCGCTGGTGGCGATAGGGCCCACCAGCGCGTCCGACGGCGTGCGCTGGCCCCCGATCAGGATCACCGTGGAGCTGTAGCGGGCCGGGCCGGTTGACGCAGCATGGTGGAACAGGTCGGCGATGCGCACCGAGTTGGTGACCACCGTGATCTGGGGTCCGTTGACCAGTTCCTTGGCCAGTGCCCAGGTGGTGGTCCCGGCGCTGAGGCCAACGGCCATACCCTCCTGGACCAGGGCCGCGGCTTCGACGGCGATGGCACGCTTCTCCGCCGTCAGCTGCGTGGACTTCAGTTCAAAGCCGGGTTCGTGCGTGCTGGCATCGCCAGGAAGCTTGGCTCCGCCGTGGATCCGCTCCAGCTTGCCGCCTTCCTCCAGCAGTTCGATGTCCCGGCGGACCGTCATCAATGAGACACCCAATTGCTGGGCGAGGTCCGAGACACGGACCACCCGTTCGCGCTGGACGGCGTCCACGATGGCCTGGTGGCGTGCTGCGGGGAGCATGGGGTTCCTTTCGTGCTGCGGGAGGGGGAGCGCTGTTCCCGTCAAAGTCCATCATGGTCTACCCCTTGCTTGAACCAAGAGTCAGGCCCGCAACAAACTGCCGCTGCAGCAGCAGGTAGATCACCAGCGTGGGAATCACCGTGATGACGGCCCCTGCGGCCAGGAGGTTGTAGTTGCTCAGGAACTCGCCCTGGAGGTTGTTGATGGCCGTGGTGATGGGTAGCCGGTTACCGCTCTGGATGAAGATCAGGGGCCAGAAGTAGTCGTTGTAGATGAAGATGACCTGGAGTGTGCCGAGCGCTGCGAATGCCGGCCGGCAGAGTGGCATGATGATCTCCCGGTACTGCCGCCAGATGCCGGCGCCGTCCACCAGCGCGGCTTCGGTGAGGTCCGCCGAGAGCGCCTTCATGTAGTTGGACAGCACAAAGGTGCAGAACCCCATCTGGAACGCGGTATTGACCGCGATCACAATGATGTAGGTGTTCAGCATGTTTCCGGAGTCGCTGAACGAGTACGGCACTTCGAAGTGCTTGGCCATCTCGAACAGCGGTGCGGCCAGGACCTGCGGGGGGAGCAGGTTGCCCGCGGTGAACATGATGAGCAGGGTGACGTTGAACTTCCAGCTGACGCGGCTCACGGCGAACGCCATGAGGGACGCCAGGAACAGGGTCAGCAGCACTGCCGGAACGGTGAGGATGATGGAATTCAAGAAGTATGTGGCGAACCCGCCCTGGGTCCAGGCCTGGATGAAGTTGTCGAAGTTGAAGTCACCGGCAAGGCTGAAGTAGCCATATTCGTTCGTTGATGCCACCGGCCGGAGGGCCGTGAAGAGGGACCAGCCCAGCGGAACCAGCCACATCACCGCCATGACCGTGAGGAAAATGTGGGTTCCATAATGGCGCTTGGGCCTGCTGCCGGACCGCAGCGCTGCGGTATCGATGGTGCCCGGGCGTGCTGTGGTGGTGCTCATGCTTTGTTCTCCTTGCCGAAGGTGCGGCTGAGGTAGAAGACGATGGGGACGAGGGAAATGACCAGCAGCACCACTGCCAGGGCGGAGCCGACGCCGATCACCTGGCCTTCGCCCACCAGGTTCTGGATCACCAGGGCGCTGAGCATTTCCAGGCCGTTGGTGCCGCGGTTAATGACGTACACCACGTCAAAGGCCCGCAGTGATTCGATGATGGTGATCACCACAATGACGATGTTGATAGGACGCATGGCAGGAAAGACCACGCGGAAGAAGGTCTGCACCGCGCTGGCCCCGTCGATGGCCGCGGCTTCCTTCAGGCTCGGGTCTACGCCCTTCAGCCCTGCCAGGTACAGGAGCATGACGTAGCCGGCATGCCGCCAGGTGGCAGCGATCATGGCTGCCCAGATGTTCACTGAGGAGTCCCCGAACCAGTCAACGGCCTGCGGAGTCCCCGCCGTGCCCAGCAGGAAGTTCAAAAGGCCGTTGTCGCGCTGGTAGAAGAGCTGCCAGATGATGCCGATCAGGGCCAGTGAAAGCATCACGGGCGCGAAGAAGATGCTCTGGTAGATCTTGCTGCCGCGGATGTTCTGGTCCAGCAGCACAGCGAGCAGCAGGCCCAGCGGTGTGGCAATCAGGGCCAGGAACAGGAGCCACAGCAGGTTGTGCTGCACGGCCGGCCAGAAGGGCGGATAGTCCTGGGTGATGTATTGGTAGTTTCCGGTGCCGGCAGGGCGGATGTCGGCCAGGTCCAGGCCGTTCCAGCTCGTGAAGCTCAGCCCCACGGACATCAGGGTGGGCAGCCAGACCAGGATCAATTCGATCAGGGTAGGGATCCCCACCATCAGTGCCAGGACCACTTTGTCCCGCCCGGCAAGGCGGCGGACCCGCCCGCCCCGGGTCCGGCGGATGCGGCCGCCCCCGGGTTCCCGCGCTTCGGGCGGGATCAGTTCTTGTGTTGTGCTGCTCATGGAAGTCTTCCTTGGTTGGTGCGGACGCTGGAAGGGAACGACGACGGCGCGGGCCTGCGCCGCCGTCGTCGTTCCCTTCCCGGCTGGTCGCCAGTGGGGCGGCCCGGGCAGGGCTGGAAGATCAGCCCTGGGACTACTGCGCTGGGAACTACTGCGCGGCGTAGAGCGTCTTGGCCTGGGCCTCGAGGTTTTTGACGTCCATCTTGCCGTCCTTGATGAAGCTCTGCAGGGCCGGGATCATCACGTTGTTGGCCATGGCGGGCAGTGCATCGCGGTCAAAGAACTGGCTGATGTACTTCGCGTCCGCGATGGTATCCGCACATTTCTTGTTGAGCGGGCTGAACTTGGAGGTGTCCGTCCCCTTGGCGGTGGCGATGTTGGACGCGTCCACGGCGGCATAGGCATTCTGCGCCTCGGCGGTGCCGAGGAAGGCCATGAAGTCCCGCGCCGTCTTGTTTTCCCCGCCCTTCTTGGACAGCAGGAGGCCGTCGATGGGGGCTTCGACGGCGTCGCGGCCTTCCATTGCGATCTCCGGAAACGCGAAGAAATCGATGTCTGCCAGCACCGCAGGGTCCGTAAATTGCTGGGTGACAAAGGAGCCGAGCAGGTACATCCCGGTCTTTTTCGCCTCCAGCGCCTTGGCGGCGTCCTGCCAGGTCTGGCCGAGGGCCGCCGGATCCTGGAAGGGAAGCAGGGCGGACCAGGTGTCAAAGACCGCGTTGACCTTTTGCTGGTCCCAGGATTCCTTGTGCGAGCAGAGGTCCACATGGAACTGGTAGCCGTTGAGCCGCATGTTGATGTAGTCGAACGTGCCCATGGCCGGCCAGCCGTCCTTGTCGGCGAAGCCGATGGGGATGATGCCGTCCGCCTGCATCTTTGCGGCAAGGGTCTTGAGGGCGTCGAAGGTTTCCGGCACCTCGTAGCCCTTCTCGGCCCAGAGGCTCTTCCGGTAGAAGAAGCCCCACGGGTAGTTGTAGTTGGGGACGAAGTACATCTTGCCGTCCGGACCCGTGGAAGCCTTCTTCAGGGCATCGGAGTAGTTGCCGCCGATGGTTTCCCAGACATCATCGATCGGTGCGAGGAGGCCCTTGCCGGCGTAGTACTGCATCCGGTAGCCGGCAAACCAGGTGAAGGTATCGTCCGGAGAGCCCTGCAGGTAGGAATTGATCTTGTTCTGGAAGTCGTTGTGGGGCACCACGTTCGTGGTGACTTTCTTGCCGGTCTTGGCCGTGAAAGCGTCAGTGACGGCCTGGTAGGCCCGCTTGGGGACGTCGTCGGAGGAACCGGATCCGAAGGTCAGGCCGGGGGAGTCGGAGCCCGAGGCGGACGGGGCGCTTCCGCCGGTACAGGCCGCGAGGAACGGGATGCCGGCCAGGCCTGCCGCGCCTACGCCAACGGTCTTGAGGATGCTCCGCCTGCTCGGAAATGCAGTTGCAGACGCATCAAACTGTGAAGCCATGTTCTCTCCCTTGAAAAATAGCCGCATGTGAGACACCTCACATGCCTCGACTATAACCTCGCAAAACAGAACATGGAAGAACGGGAAATAACATTTTGGATATCGATTATTTTGAATCGTCACAAAACACGAATGGCCCCGATTTCCCTGATTAACAGGGAAGCCGGGGCCATTCTGCAGCTTCTTGGGGATGCTAAGCCACTGTTACTTTCTGAGCGACTGCGCGATCTGCTGCATGATGGTGGGATCCGAGAGAGTGGTGGCGTCTCCCGGGTCACGTCCTTCTGCGACGTCCTTGAGGAGGCGGCGCATGATCTTGCCGGAGCGGGTCTTGGGCAGTTCGGGGACCACCAGGATGTTCTTCGGTTTGGCGATGGGGCCGATTTCCTTGCCCACGTGGTTCCGGAGTTCCTGGACGATGTCATCTCCGGAATCCACCGCGTCGCCACGGAGGATAACGAACGCGACGACGGCCTGGCCTGTGGTTTCGTCCGAGGCCCCGACCACGGCGGCTTCGGCCACCGCGGGGTGGGATACCAGGGCGGATTCGATTTCGGTGGTGGAGAGCCGGTGGCCGGAGACGTTCATCACGTCGTCCACCCGGCCCAGGAGCCAGATGTCGCCGTCTTCGTCCTTCTTGGCGCCGTCGCCGGCGAAGTACATGTTCTCGAAGCGGGACCAGTAGGTGTCCTTGTACCGTTCGGGGTCGCCCCAGATGCCGCGGAGCATGGCGGGCCAGGGTTCGCGGATCACCAGGAAGCCGCCGTGGCCGTTGGGGACGGATTCGCCCATATCGTCCACCACGTCCACCGCGATGCCGGGCAGCGGCACCTGGGCGGAGCCGGGCTTGGCTGCGGTGACTCCCGGGAGCGGGGCGATCATCTGGGCGCCGGTTTCGGTCTGCCACCAGGTGTCCACGATGGGGGTTTTGTCCCCGCCGATGACCTTCCGGTACCACATCCAGGCTTCGGGGTTGATGGGTTCGCCGACGGAACCGAGGACGCGCAGGGAGGACAGATCGTACTTGTCCGGGATCTCCCGGCCCCACTTCATGAACGTCCGGATCGCGGTGGGGGCGGTGTAGAGGATGGAGACCTTGTACTTCTCCACGATTTCCCACCAGCGGCCCTGGTGCGGGGAGTCCGGGGTGCCTTCGTACATGACCTGGGTGGCGCCGTTGATGAGCGGGGCGTAGGTCACGTAGGAGTGGCCGGTGACCCAGCCGACGTCGGCCGTGCACCAGTACACGTCCGTCTCCGGGTGCAGGTCGAACACTGCCTTGTGGGTATAGGCGTTCTGGGTGAGGTACCCGCCGGTGGTGTGCAGGATGCCCTTGGGCTTGCCGGTGGTGCCGGAGGTGTAGAGGATGAACAGCGGGTGCTCGGAATCATGGCCCACCGCGGTGTGCTCGGCGGAAGCCGCCTCCACGGTGTCTGCCCACCAGTGGTCCCGGCCCTCGGTCCAGTCCACGTCCTGGCCGTTGCGCTTGACCACCACAACGTTCTGCACGCTGTGGCCATCGTTCGCGAGGGCCTCATCCACGGCGCTCTTGAGGGCGCTGGGCTTGCCGCGGCGGTACGTGCCGTCGGCGGTGACCACCAGCTTGGCCTCGGCATCCTCGATCCTGGAGCGCAGCGCGTCAGCCGAGAAACCGCCGAACACCACCGAGTGCACGGCGCCGATCCGGGCGCAGGCCAGGAGCGTGATCACGGCCTCGGGGATCATCGGCAGGTACACGGCCACGCGGTCACCCTTGACCACGCCGAGGGATTCGAACGCGTTTGCGGCCTTCTTCACCTCGTCGGTCAGCTGCGCGTACGTGTAGGTGCGGGTATCTCCGGGTTCGCCTTCGAAGTAGATGGCCACCCGGTCGCCCCGGCCGGCCTCCACATGCCGGTCAAGCGCGTTGTAGGCTGCGTTGACCTCTCCGCCCACGAACCACTTGGCGAACGGCGGGTTGGACCAGTCCAGCGCCTCGTCAAAATCCTTGCTCCAGGTCAGCAGCTCACGCGCCTGCTTCGCCCAGAACGCCGGCCGGTCGGCGGCGGCCTCCTCGTATTCCGAAGCCTTGACCACGGCGTCAGCGGCGAACTCGGGAGTGGGCGGAAACGTCCGGGTCTCGTGCAGCAGGTTTTCAAAGGCATCGCCCTGCTGGCCGGCCTGCCCGCCTTGTCCGGAGCCGGCGGCAGCGGTGGCCGTGGAGCTTGAAGTGTCCTGGGACATGTGAACCTCATCATTCATCGATCTTTGCTGCGGGGCATCCGCCTCCGGCCGGGCTCCGCCGCCTGCACGACGCCGGGCACCGGCTGGTCACGGATTTTCCGCAAAGAGCTGTTCCGGAATCAAGACTAATGCTTGCCAGTGGCGCATGTGTGCGCTGTCACAAACGGACCCGCGAACGGCATTTATTAAGCGGTGAGTGGACGCGAGGGGCCACTGAACCGGCCGCGCCCAGCTAGTGATCACTGAGGCTGTTGACTAGGCTGAGATTGAATTGTGACTTCACTTCGGTGCCTCCCATCCGGCCGCGCAAGCGTCCGGGGCAGGAGGGAGCCGCTGTACGACGGCACGGTTTCGGGGCCACTTGGCCCGGTGCCGCCACGCTAAGGAGAACAGAATGAACCAGCAGATCTTCGGCCAGAAAACAGGCCCTGACGCCGAGGCGGGTTCCGGCAGTTCCGCTGCCCCGGCCGCCGGGGCAGGCAAGCCGGCCACGTCCGAAGGCAAGGGCGCCAACGCCCACCAGGCAGTGCTCGGTCCGTTCACCATCCGGGACCTGGCCGTGTTTGCCGCCACGCTCATTTTGTTCGTCGCGTCCCTGCTGCCCATCTTCGGCGGCCGCTACAACCTCTGGAACCTGAACAACCTCTTCTTCCTCGGCCTGGGTATTGTCCTGCCCCTGGTGGTGAGCGCACTCTTCGCCGCGCGCAGGCTGGCCCCCGGCACAAAAATCAGGATCGGATCGCTGTCCATCGACCAGTTCGCTTCCGTCGTCGCGTCCTTCGCGGTCGCCTTCTTCTTCCTGACCGTTGCCGTCGCCTATGTGCCCACCTTGCTGGTGGCCCTGATCGGCGCCCTGGTCCTGTTTGCCGCGACGGTCCTGGGCCGCTTCATTCCCTATGTCTCACCCGACTTCCAGGGCCGCGTGGAAGTCCCCGCGCATGTGGTGGCACGGGAAGCAGCCGTTCCCGTCCAGAAACCGCGCGCGCCCAAAAAGCCCAAGGTGGAGTCCACTGCTTCCAAGCCTGCCTCCGGCGCAGGGCTGTTCAGCGGTGCCGGGGCCGGATCCTCGGCGGTCCAGCCCCATGCCACGCAGCACCACGCCCCCGCCACGGCGGCGGTTCCCACTGCCGGCGTGGCCGCTTCCGGGACGCCTGCCACGGGCCCGGCACCTGTTTCCACTGCCCCCGAAGCATCCGACGCCCGCCCGGCAGGTGACCCGGGGCCCGCAACGCAGGCGTCCGACGTCGTCCGTCCCGCTTCGGCGCAGCCGGCAACCCAGGCGTCCGGCGTCGTCAGCCCTGCGTCAGCTTCTTCCGCGGAGGAGACGCAGCTGGCGGACCTCCCCGCGGCCGGTGGTGCGGCTGCGGGTGCTGCCGCTGGTTCCGGAGCTTCGCCGGCCGCTGCGCAGCGTACTGCCGGCAACCACGACGGCGGCCCGGCAGCTTCCGCTGCCGCTGCCCCTTCCGCTGCTGCTGCCCCTTCCGCCGCTCAGGGCTCCTGGGAGCCGCCGGCCGCTACGGCCGTCCACCCGCAGGTCCGGGCGGACAATCCGATCGGGGCAACAGTTGATCCCGCAAGCCGGCCTGAGGAAGCGGACGAACAGCCCATCCATGAAGCGTTCTGGTTCGCCGTGGCACAGCACCGCACCGCCTTTGATCCGCGCACCGGCGCTCCCGCATTCGTGATCGAGCCCGGCGGCTGGGTGCTGGCACTGGAGGACCGCGGACACGAATTCCTGGTCCAGCACACCGACGGGCGGCTGGGCGTGCTGCGCGACCTCAGCAATATCGAGCGCGGCTAGCCGATGGGCTCGCCCCGGGCCGCCAAAGCCACACGGGCCGTCACCGGTTCCCGGGCAGCCAGGGCCGGCGGCGGGCAGGCTCCGGCCGGCCAGGCCGCCGGTATGCCCGTGGTCTCCGCCGAGTCCATGCTCGGACTGAAGAGGCGGGCGCGGCGGATCAACAGGGCCCTGGCAGAGAAGTACCCCTACGCCCATGCCGAACTTGATTTCCGCAATCCGTTCGAGCTGCTGGTGGCCACGGTCCTGTCCGCGCAGACCACCGACGTCACCGTCAACCAGATCACGCCGCTGCTGTTCGCGCGTTATCCTGATCCGCGGTCCATGGCAGAAGCGGATCCAGCCGCGATCGAAGAGATCATCAAACCCACCGGTTTCTTCCGGGCCAAGACGCGAAGCCTTCTCGCCCTGTGCACCCGGCTGGTGGACGAGTACAACGGCGTGGTTCCCGGCCGGCTGGAGGACCTGGTCACGCTGCCGGGGGTGGGCCGGAAGACCGCCAATGTGGTGCTGGGCAACGCGTTCGGCGTCCCCGGGATTACGGTGGACACCCATTTTGGCCGCCTTGCGCGCCGGTTTGGCTGGACACAGTCCGAGGACCCTGTCCAGATCGAATATGACGTGGCCGAGCTCTTCGAGAAGAGGGACTGGACCATGCTCTCCCACAGGGTGGTGTTCCATGGGCGGCGGGTGTGCCACTCCCGCAAGCCGGCATGCGGTGCGTGCCCCGTGGCCACCTGGTGCCCCAGCTACGGCATGGGCGAAACAGATCCGGCTAAAGCGGCAAAACTGCTGAAATACGAACTCGCTCCCGGCAACGAAGCCCTCCTGGCCCAGCTGCTGGCCGAAACCCACCGGGCGGCCGAAATCAGGATGGAATCCCAAAAGAGGAACCCGTGAGCGCCCGCGAAGACCTGATCGGCTTGGCGCGAAGGTCCGCGTCAGGGTCGGTATCCGCCCCGGACCCCCTGTGGGCCGCCCTGACGGTGGATGCCACGCGGGCGCGCAGGGCCGCTGTCCTGATGCTTTTCGGGGCCCTCGATGACGTTCCGGCTGCCTCGGACAAGCCGCTGGCCCCCGCAGACCTGGACGTCCTGCTCCTGGAGCGCGCGCACACCCTGGGTTCCCACCCCGGGCAGGTGGCGTTTCCCGGCGGCGCCATTGACGCACGGGAAACACCCGTTCAGGCGGCCCTGCGGGAGGCCGAAGAGGAAACGGGGCTGGAGACGGACGGCGTGGAGGTCCTGGGCACCCTGCAGGAACTGGGCCTGGCCCACAGCAACTTCCTCGTCACCCCTGTCCTGGGGTGGTGGCGCTCGCCGTCGCCCGTCGGAGTGGTGGATTATGCCGAGTCCGCGCAGGTGTTCCGGGTCCCCGTCCGGGACCTGCTGGATCCGGACAACAGGGTCATGGCAACAGTCCACCGTGCGGGCCGCACGTTCGACAGCCCGGCCTTTACGGTCAATGGAGTGGTGGTCTGGGGTTTTACCGGCATCGTCCTGAACGGCCTCTTTGAACAGCTCGGCTGGGCCGTTCCGTGGGACCGGAGCCGGGTGCACCCGATGGGTGTCTAAAGTTTGCCGCCGGCGCTGGTCACTTTGCCTCAGGCCTGCTGATGGCGGAGATCCACCACTATCCCGGTGGCCGCATTCTCACGCATCGCCTTAACGCCTTCCAAAAGTGTGTTCAGAGACTTGAAGTTTGGCGAGACGGCAACGATGTTGCCTTCTGCATCCGTCAGCCGCAGCCTGTACGACTCGTCCCCAACCCGATGTATTTCAAACCTGCCCGCCATATGCCGGACCTCCCCTGGTGTTGCGTCTTTGCATCAACCTTTGGACCGATCTGCTTCAGTCACCAGAAGACTGTAACCCGCGTCACGGTGACCCGGCGAGCTACCGCCGGGTAGGTTACTTTTCTCGACAAACGTCGCGCCGGCGGGCACCAAGGTGCGTTGCAGGTCGCTTCCTATTTGGCGTTGTTGTACGAATCCACCACTGCCACGCTCACCGGAAACTCCACCGGAACAGGCCCGAACAACAGCGCCTTTGCTGCGCTCGCGGCATCCTCAATCGCCTGGATACACGCTTCCACTTGGTGGACGGGTGCGTGGACCATCACCTCGTCGTGGAGGAAGAAGACGAGCTCCGCCCTCGCTTGGCCTTCCGTGCGCAAGGCACGCAGCCGCCGTCGTAATTCAGCCAGCCAGCAGGCTGCCCAGTCCGCAGCGGAACCCTGGACCACGAAGTTGCGCGTGAAACGCCCCCTGGAACGCGCTATCGATTCTGCCCGCCGCTGCTCCTCGGCCGACGCCGGACGCTGGCTTTGGAACCAGCGCTCCGACGGGGGCGGGCTGCTGCGGCCAAGCCGCGTGGTGACGGTTCCGCCGGACTCGCCGGCCCGGGCTGCCTGTTCCACAAAACCCACCGCCCGCGGATAGGTCCTGGTGAGCTGCGGCATCAGGCGCCCGGCCTCGCCGGAGGTCGCGCCGTACATGGCACCGAGCAGCGCCACTTTCGCCTTCGCCCGGTCGCCGCCGAACCCCTTCGCGGCGATGCCGGCATAGAGGTCCTGGTCCCGGGCGGCCTCAGCCATGATGGCGTCCTGCGCCAGTGCCACGAGGACGCGCGGTTCAAGCTGGGAAGCGTCCGCCACGATCAGCTTGTAGCCTGGATCGGCATGGACGGCGCCGCGGATCTGGCGCGGAATCTGCAGGGCACCTCCGCCGCGCGAGGCCCAGCGGCCCGAGACCACGCCGCCCACTACGTACTCAGGCCGGAACCGGCCGCCGGCAACCCACGCGTCAAGCCAGGCCCAGCCGTTCGCCGTGTGCAGGCGTGAGAGCTTCTTGTAGGCAAGCAGCGGTTCGATGGCCGGATGGTTCGACTCCTTGAGCTCCCACTGGCGGGTGCTTTTCACCTCGATGCCGTTTCGGTGCAGGGCACGGATGAGTTCCTGCGGGGAGTCCGGATTCAGTGTAGGGGCGTTCACCAGCCTACGCAGTTCGATGTTCAGGGCCTCAAGCTTGGCCGGGCGGTGGCCCAGGGGCGGGCGGGGACCCAAATAGTCGGCCAGGATTTCCTCGTGCAGGTCCTCCCGCCAGGGAACTCCGGCATGCTGCATTTCAGCCGCGATCATGGCAGCGGCGGATTCGGCGGCCAGCAGGAGCTGAAGCCGGCTGCGGCGGTTCTCCTCCGGATTGACGGCGGCCAGCGCTTCCTGCTGGGCAGCGTATTCGCTCCGAAGGTCTTCAGGGGTGAAACGGAGCCGGGAGCCAGTTTTCGGATCCTCGAACAGGGCGTCCTGTTCGGGAGGCGGCGGAGGCGGCTGGAGCGCACGCGGCGGCTGCTCCGGGTCATCCAGGGTGACCTTCTCGGCGTTCCTGGCGTAGTCAGTGTGGGCGGTGAACTGGGAAAGGGCCAGGATGTTCCCGCAGAGGCTCAAGTCATAGCAGCGTTCGAGTTCAACCCCGCATGCCAGCAGGGACGGGTACCAGTCCTGGGTGCGGTGCCAGATCCAGCGGGGCCCTTGCCCCGTGCGTGGCGTGCGTTCCAGCCCGCGGACGACGTCGGCCAGCTCGCTCGTGGAGGCAAGCCTGGGTTCCGGATTGTCCGGGTGGGGGTGGCCGGCCTGGGTGAGTTCCTGCAGGACCGCGCCGGAGGGGTGGGCGGCGAGCAGGAGG
>NZ_VHIJ01000028.1:0-26689 GCF_006680095.1 Pseudarthrobacter sp. B4EP4b
CCGCCGGTACCGCCGGCTCCGGCGCAAGACCCGCCCGCCGCCGTCGTACTCCCGCCCGCCAGCAACCCGGCGGACTTAGCCAATACCTCGGGAGGAATGGGGAACGCCGGCGATCTCGCCTTCACCGGAGCCAATGCGCTGGTCCCGGCCGCAGGGGCAGCGGCGGCGGCGATCGCGGTTGGGGGCGTGCTGATGGTGCTGGTCCGTCGCCGGAAGCAACGCACCCGGGGATGAGTCATCAGATATCGTCGCCAAAGCGGCCGAATGGCGACGATATCTGATAGGTCAATGGGTTTTGTGGCGCCTCATCAGCAGGTTCGTGATGCGCAGGGTACAGAGCCGCTGGCCGGCCTCGTTGGTGATGACCACCTCGTGCGTGGTCAGGGTGCCGCCCAGGTGAATGGGGGTGGCGGTGATGGTCACCTGCCCCTCGCGCGCGGAACGGTGGTGGGTGGCGGAAACGTCCACGCCCACCGCCGTCTTGCCCATGGTGCTGGCATGGATCACGGCCGCCCAGGACCCCACGGCCTCACCCACGGCAAGGGACGCGCCGCCATGCAGAAGCCCGAAGGACTGCCTGTTTCCCTCTACAGGCATGGTGGCCACCACCCGCTCCACCGACTCTTGCAGGATCTTCACGCCCATCTTCTCGTCGAGTTCGCCGAGGGTAATCTTCCACAGCTCGTGCGCGTCCGGCTGGCTCTCTGCGGCTTCCTTCGGTGATGGGGCGCTCATACGTTCTCCTTTAGGGTGGCCATTTCAGTCCCGGCCTTCTAGTCTGCAGCACGGGACGTCATGTATGGTGAATATATTACCGAACGGACGGTCAGTAATCATTGCCCGCCGCAGTAAGCCCCCTTGTTGGAAGGACCCGTCAACGATGACCACCACCGCCACAGCTCCCCAGGCCACGGTCGACACCGTGGAGACAGTGCCCAGCTTCATCATGGACGGGTGGTGGACGCCCGACGACGCCTCCGCCGGTTCCGCTGTCCCCGTCCGTGACGCCAGCACCGGGGAAATCCTGGCGAAGGTGAGCACCGAAGGGCTGGACCTGGGCGCCGTGGTTGAGTACGGCCGCACCACCGGCCAGGCGGAACTCGGCCGGCTGACCTTCCACCAGCGCGCCCTCAAGCTCAAGGAGCTGGCGCAGTACCTGAACGCCCGGCGCGACCATTTCTATACCTTCTCGGCCCAGACCGGCGCCACCAAGGTCGACTCCATGATCGACATCGACGGCGGCATCGGCGTCCTCTTCACCTTCGGCTCCAAGGGCCGGCGTGAGCTGCCCAACTCGCAGGTGGTGGTGGATGGGCCCATGGAGGTGCTGTCCAAGGACGGCTCCTTCGCCGGCGAGCACATCTACACCCGCATCCCGGGTGTGGCCGTCCAGATCAACGCCTTCAACTTCCCCGTCTGGGGCATGCTGGAGAAGTTCGCGCCCGCCTTCATCGCCGGCGTCCCCACCATCGTCAAGCCCGCCACCCCCACAGGGTACGTGGCAGCAGCCGTAGTCAAGGCGATCGTCGAATCCAACATCCTGCCCAAGGGTTCGCTGCAGCTGATTTCCGGCTCGGTCCGCGGGTTGCTGGACGTCCTGGACTACCGCGACCTGGTCGCCTTCACCGGCTCCGCGTCCACCGCCCTGTCCTTGAAGTCCCACCCGAATGTGGTTCAAGGCGGCGTCCGCTTCACCTCCGAAACCGACTCGCTGAACGCCGCCATCCTCGGCCCCGACGCCGTGGAGGGCACCCCGGAATTCGACGCCTTCGTCAAGTCCGTGGTCACCGAAATGACGGCCAAGGCCGGGCAGAAGTGCACCGCCATCCGCCGCGCCATCGTGCCCCAGGAGCTGGTACCCGCTGTGTCAGCGGCGATCGGCAAGCGCATCACCGAACGGGTTGTCCTCGGCGACCCCCGCGCTGACGGCGTCACCATGGGTGCGCTCGCCTCCGTGGAGCAGCTCAAGGACGTGCGTGCGGCCGTGCAGTCCATGCTCGACGCCGGCGGTGAGCTCGCGTACGGAACCCTCGATTCGCCGTCGGTCACCGCTGCCGACGGGTCCACCGGGGTAGGTGACGGCGGCGCGTTTATGGCGCCCGTCCTGCTGAACTGGAACAACCCCGAGGCGGAGGAAGTGCACTCGCTGGAGGCATTCGGCCCGGTTTCGTCGGTGATCGGCTACAAGGACATTCCCGACGCCGTCCGCCTCGCCGCCCGCGGCAGCGGCTCCCTGGTGGCCTCGGTCTGCACCAACGATCCTGCTGTGGCCCGCGAACTCGTTACCGGAATCGCCGCCCACCACGGCCGCGTCCTGATGCTCAACCGCGAGGACGCCCGTTCGTCAACGGGCCACGGTTCGCCTGTGCCGCACCTGGTCCACGGCGGCCCCGGCCGCGCCGGCGGTGGTGAGGAACTGGGCGGCATCCGCTCGGTGATGCACCACATGCAGCGCACCGCCATCCAGGGCTCACCCAACATGCTCACGGCCGTTACGGGCGTGTGGCACACAGGTGCGGACCGCAACTTCACGGTTGAAACTGAAGGAACGCACCCGTTCCGGAAGTCCCTGGAGACACTGCGGATTGGCGACGCCGTCCGCTCCGACCTGCGCCAGGTCACCCTTGAGGACATCAGCGCCTTCGCCAACTCCACCGGCGATACGTTCTACGCCCACACCAACCATGAAGCCGCGGAAGCCAACCCGTTCTTCCCGGGCATTGTGGCCCACGGCTACCTCCTGCTGGCCTGGGGCGCCGGACTGTTCGTGGAGCCCGCGCCGGGCCCGGTCCTGGCCAACTATGGCCTGGAAAACCTGCGTTTCATCACGCCGGTGGCCGCGGGCGACTCCATCCGCGTGACCCTCACTGCCAAGAAGATCACCCCGCGCGAAACGGACGAGTACGGCGAGGTGGCCTGGGATGCAGTCCTCACCAACCAGAACGACGAGATCGTGGCCACCTACGACGTCCTCACCCTGGTCGAAAAGTAACCCACCTGGGACGCTCTCTCACTTAACGCGCGCTTTTCCCCGTCGCTCTCTCACTCTCCTAAAGGAAGTGAGAGACGGTTGGCGGTTGGGGCACATTAAGTGAGAGAGCGTCCCAAGCAGGGGGCAACGGGCGGGCTTTTCGGGCGCCTCGGGCGTAAAATTCTCCCCGTAGGAGGTGGCTAGATGAGCCTTAGATTGAACACTGTCACAACCGTCCTGCCAGTCGATGATCCACAGCGCGCCCGCCGGTTTTACACGGAAAAACTCGGACTCCCGCACCGTGGCATGACAGACGACGGAAGCGAACTCCTCGGCACCAACGGCGGCCCGATGCTGCAGCTGATGCCCGTCTCGGATGGCAAACATTCCGATCACACTGCGCTGAGCTTTGAGGTCACGGACATCGAACGCACGGTCCGCGACATGGAAGCCAGGGGAGTGCAGTTCCAGGATTACGACCTGCCGGACCTTCGAACCGAAAACCACATCTGCACCACGAACTCGGAGAAGTGCGCCTGGTTTATGGACACCGAGCGCAACATCCTCTGTGTCCACGAGTCGCTCGGAGTACAGGCCGAATACGAACTTTAAAGATCCACTGAAAGCGGCAGGCGCGTCCCCTTAACCGGGACGCGCCTGCCGTCGTTATGCATGTGTCAGGATTCGGCGCCGCTGTGCAGGCCGTCGTCGCTGCTGTCGTCCGACGGCGCTGCCCCGGTCTGGTCTGACAGGTCCATGTTGCCGCGGGCCTCGTCCATGGTGGGGCCGCCGGAGGGAACGCTGTAGGTATCCGGGCGGATGCCGTTGGCCTGTTCTTCGATCAGTGCTTGCTCCTCACTGAATCGGATGGCGTTGGCCTCGTCCGCGGCGTCGCCGGGAACGTCCTCGCGGACTTTTGACGGGTCCGGGACGATGAATCCTGCATCCGGTTCTTCCTTGGGGTGGCTCATGGTGCTACCTTCCTCTCGGTTGTACTACTGGGTGGGCCGGTCAATCAGGTCTGCTTTGAGGTCCAGGCTCTGGTCTCTACGCTTGACCTTGAAACTTACGGTGTCGCCGGGGTTGCGGTTGCGCAGTTCCGCCAGGAGCTTCTCAGGGGCATTCAGCTCCACCCCCTCCATGGACTCCAGGACGTCACCGGGGCGGATTCCTGCCCGTCCCGCCGGGCCGTCCTCGTCCACGGCCAGAACCACGACGCCGCCGCTCGCCTCGATGCCCAGCTGGTCCGCGATTTGCGGCGTCAGTTCGCCCGGAGTCAGGCCGAGGTAGGCGTGTTCGGCTGTGCCGTCGGCCAGCAGTTCTTCGGCCACCTGCACGGCGGTGGCTGCCGGGATGGCGAAGCCCAGGGAGACGGCTCCGGCGGACGGCGGGATGTATGCCTCGCTGATGCCGATAATTTCGCCGCGCATGTTGATCACAGCACCACCGGAGTTGCCAGGGCTGATGGGGGCGTCCGTCTGGATCAGGTCCACCAGGGACAGGCTGTTGGAGGCTGAACCCGGAATGGACCTGTGCAGGCCCGAGATGATCCCGGCCGTCGCTGTGTTCTCGAAGCCCAGCGGGGAACCGAGTACCAGGGCGCCTTCGCCTACCTTGGGCAGCGTGCTCTGGTAGGTGGGCTTGGGCAAGCCCTTGCGGTCCGCCTGCACCAGCGCAAGGTCGGTGACGGCGTCGGTGGCCCTCACTGTGCCCTCCACCCGCTGGCCATCCGCGAACCCGACCTCCACCTTGGTGTTGCCCCCGACCACATGCTCATTGGTGAGGATGAGTCCGTCCTCCGAGTACACCACGCCGCTGCCAAGGCCGCCTTCGGTGAAGATGGTCACCACCGAGGGGGCCAGGTTCTCCACCAGTTCGGGGAGGCCGCCGGAAGCATCAGGAGCCGGCGCCGGGCCGCCGGGGGAGGCGCTGGCTGAACCGCTGGTACCAGGGGAGGTCCCGGCCGACGGCGAGGTGCTGGCACCCGACGTACTGGCCCCGGAGGTTTCGGTGGGCGCAGGGGGAGCCTGGGATGTGCAGCCGGTCAGGGTCAGGGAGGCTGCCAGCACCACGCCTCCGGCAACCGTGCCAAAGCGCGCGGAACGGCGTAATCCCTGGCTGGTGCTGATGCTCATGGACTGACCTCCTGCGGATGCTGGCTGTCCTACCACCGTAGCCGGGCAACAGCAGAAATACCAAGCACACTTAGTATCCGGATGGGCAGGGAGCCCGGGCGCGGAACAGCGGGGCGGTCGGAACGGGAGCAGCCAGCCCAACTGAGTAGCGCTAAGTGTCGTTATGAACCGTCAAAACGACACTTAGCGCTACTCAGTTGGGGGAGGCTAGGGCTGGGAGTGGAGGCCGTCGAAGGCCATGGTGATGACGTCGTCGGCAAGCCGTTTGGGGGAGAGGGAGCCGCCCGGCTTGTACCATTCCACGATTGAGTTGATCATGCCGAAAAGGAGCCGGGTGACGGTCCGGGGGTCGATGTCTTGGCGGAGCGAGCCTTCATCCCGTGCTGCGGAGATCAGTCCGGCCACCTTGTGGTCGAACGTACGGCGCCGTTCCAGGGCGTCGCGTTCAATCTCGGTGTTTCCGCGCAGGCGCAGGAGCAGGGTGACGAACGGCAGCCGGTCCACCAGTACGGCCACGGTCTGCCTCAGCACAAACTCGAGCCGGGCATCTGCTGCGCCGGAGGTGGCCTGCGGCTCCTCCAGGATGGCCTCGAGCCCGCCCAGGGCATGGTCCAGGGCGAGCTTGAGCAGGTCGCCCTTGGACGGCACGTGGTGGTAGATCGCCGACTTCGAGATGCCCAGGTTGTCGGCCAGGATGCCCATGGACGTCGCGTCATATCCATGGCGGTTGAAGACATCCACGGCGATGCGCAGCACCGATTGCTGGTCGTATCCAGGGCGGCCGCGCTTGGTGCCGGCGGTGCTGGCTGTGTCAGTGGTGCTGGGCATAGTGGCTAGTTTCTCATGAACGGTCGGTCGGTCAGTGCAGGCGGGTAGGACGCGGCCTGACTATCCCTTCGGCCGCAGGTCGTAGATCCGGCGCAGCTTGCCGTTGGACCGCTCGAGCGAGCCCGGCTCCACAACATCCACAGTGCACGAAGAACCCACGTGGATCTTGATCTGCTCCTTCAACGTGCGTGCCGCCGTCGTGCTCTGCTCGGCGGTGACGGCGTCCCGCCGTTCAATCCGGACGGTGAGCTGGTCCATCCGCTGGCCCTCGGGCCGGGTGAGTTCGAGCTGGAAGTGCGGGCTGAGCTCGGGGATCCGGAGCGCGATTTCCTCGATCTGGGACGGGAAGAGGTTCACGCCGCGCAGGATGATCATGTCGTCGCTGCGGCCGGTGATGCGGCCCATCCGCCGGTGAGCAGGGCGGGCGGTGCCGGGCAGGAGCCGGGTGAGGTCCTTGGTGCGGTAGCGGATGATCGGCAGGGCTTCCTTGGTGAGCGAGGTGAAGACGAGTTCGCCGTGTTCGCCGTCGCGCAGGACGTTTTCCTTGCCAACCACGGGGTTGAAGGCATCGATGATTTCGGGGCGGAAGTGGTCCTCCCAGATGTGGCTGCCGTCCTGGGTTTCCACGGCTTCGCCGGCGACCCCGGGGCCCATCACTTCGGAAAGGCCGTAGATGTCGCAGGCCTTGATGTTCATGGTGACTTCAAGCTCGTGCCGCATCTCCTGCGTCCACGGCTCGGCGCCCAGGACCGCGAACTTCAGCGAGGTGGAGGTGGGGTCGATTCCCATGTGGGCCATGGCGTCGGCGATGGTGAGCAGGTAGGTGGGGGTGGCCAGGATGGCGTCCGGCTTGAAGTCCTGGATCAGCTGGATCTGGCGTTCGGTCTGGCCGCCGGACATCGGGATGACGGTGCAGCCCAGCGCTTCGGCACCGGCGTGGGCGCCGAGACCGCCGGTGAACAGGCCGTAGCCGTAGGCGTTGTGGACCTTCATGCCGGGGCGGATGCCGGAGGCGCGGAAGCTGCGCGCCACCAGTTTGGCCCAGTCCGCCAGGTCCTGCTTGGTGTAGCCGACCACGGTGGGCCGGCCCGTGGTGCCCGAGCTGGCGTGGATGCGGGCTACTTCGCTCTGTGGAACCGCGAACATGCCGAAGGGGTATTCGGCACGGAGATCGTCCTTGGTGGTGAACGGAAAGTTGCCCAGGTCGCTGAGTTCGCGCAGGTCGCTGGGGTGGACGCCGGCGTCGTCGAACTTGCGCTTGTACAGGGGAACGCGGTCGTAGGCGTAGGCCACTGTGTGCTGCAGGCGGCTGAGCTGGAGGGCCTCAAGCTCGTCGCGGGACATGGTTTCCTCGCGGTCCAGCGTGGCATCTGTTGCGGTGGCGGCCGGAGTTTCGGGGGCGTGGAGGGTCATTGGTTTTCCTACTTCTTGGGGATGGTCCGGCTGCGGCCGCGGAACTCTGCGATGAGCTCACCCGGCTTTTCGGGATCGGGTTCGGCGCCGGGGTCGGCAGCAAAGATCTGGATGTCGTACAGCCCGCTGCGGCCGGCGCTGGAGCGGCGGTCGGCGACGGCGGTGACCACCTGGCCGCGGTAGGCGGACTTGAGGAAGTTGATGTCCACGCCGGAGGCCACGGTGATGTTGTTTTCCTCCCCGGGCGCCGGGACGGCCGGGTTGCACGCGAGCGCAAACGCCGTATCCCCGAAGGCGAAGATCATTCCGCCGTGGGCCATGCCGAAGCCGTTGAGCATTTCCTGGCGGAGGGTCATCCGGATAGTGGCGTGCCCGTCGCTCAGCGCGAGGACCTCGATGCCCATCCACTCGGAGGCGTAGTCGTTCTCCAGGATCTGGTGATGGGGCCCGGAAAGGGTTGTTTCAGCCATGCGTCATTGCCTCCAGCTTTATTTACCGAATGTTCATTAGGTAATCCCATGAGGGGGTCTGGTGTCAAGGGCAGGCGGTGCGCTCCAGCCCGGTTACTCCCGCGTGAGGGGCCTCCCAGGCCGGGACACGCCGTCGTCTGCGGCGCGCCGGGGAAGCGCCCGAAAAGCAACCGGGCGGGAATGCACGACGGCGGCGGACTACGGTGCCCCATCACCACCTCCCGGCGGGGCAAACGCTGCCGCGAGTCCCTGTGCAGATGCAAGGATGGAGTACCGGCAGCACCACACCAGCAAAGGGCGGACCATGGCCACAAGCATCTACGTCAGCGCAACCACGCCCGGATCAGGCAAGTCCCTCGTGGCACTGGGCCTGGCGGACACCCTGCACCGCCACGCGGACAGGATCGGCTTCTTCAAACCGGTGGTCCACGGCCCTGATCCGGCGGACGATCCCATGGTGGCCCTGATGAAGTCGCGGTTCGAGCTGGAGGATGAGCGGTGCCGCGGCGGCCTCACGCACGAGGAGGTCCGGTCCCTGCTGGCCGAAGGCAAGCGCGAGGAGATCGACTCCCGGTGCGTGGAAATCTTCGCCGAGATGTCCCGCCACTGCGATGTGGTGATCATTGAGGGGACCGACCTCACTGGCCAGGATGCCGCCGTCGAATTCGACCTGAATGCCCGCCTGGCCAACAACCTCGCCGCCCCCGTGGTAGCGGTGGTGGGCGCGAAGGGCCGCACCGTAGCGGAGGCCGCGGCCGCCGTCGAGGTTGCCCGCAAGGAGCTCGCCGCGGAGAAGTGCGCGCTGCTGGCCATCATGGTGAACCGCGCCGACCCGGACGACGTCGAGGCTATCGCTGCCGCCGTGAAACCCGGCGCTTCCAAGCGGCCCGTCTATGTCCTGCCGGAGCTGGAGGAGATCGCCCGGCCCACCACCGGCGAGGTGGCGGCCGCCCTGGGGGTGCGGCAGATCGCCGGCCGGGCAGACATGGAACGTGACGTCCGAGACATCAAGGTGGCCGCCATGAACGTGGGCAACTTCCTGAACGTCCTGGACGAGGGCGCCCTGGTGATCGTGCCGGGGGACCGGGCTGACGTGATGGTGGCGTGCCTGGCGTCGTCCTTCTCACCGGAGTTCCCGGTGGCGTCGGCACTGATCCTCACCGGCGGCCTGGCACCGGACGCCAACATCTACCCCTTGCTGGCGCAGGCCCCGTTCCCGGTGTTCGCCGCCACCGATGACACGTACACCACCGCCCGCCGTGTCTCCGAGGTCCGCAGCGAAATCTGGTCCGGGCACCGCCGCAAGGTCGCTTCTGCCCTGGGACTGTGGTCCCGCACTGTGGATGAGGCGGAGCTGGTGGAACGGCTGCACCTCCCGCGTGCCGAACGCATGACCCCGCTGCGCTTCCTGCACGACCTCATCGAGCGGGCCCGGGCCCAGCGCCGGCACGTGGTCCTGCCCGAGGGGACGGATGTGCGGATCCTGCGCGCAGCCGAAATCCTGCACCGGCGCGACGTCTGCGACCTCACGGTGCTTGGCCCGGAATCGGACGTCCGGGAGCTCGCGGCAGCGCGCGGCATCGACCTGTCCGGGATCAACATCGTGGACCCGGCCACCTCGGACCTCCGGCAGAAGTTCGCCGAAAAGTACTCCGAGCTGCGGGCACACAAGGGCGTGGACCTGCCCAAAGCCCTGGAAATCATGCAGGACGTCAGCTACTTCGGCACCATGATGGTCCAGCTCGGCGTGGTGGACGGCATGGTGTCCGGGGCAGCCCACACCACCGCGCACACCATCCGGCCGGCGCTGGAGTTCGTGAAGACCCGGGAGGGCGTGAAGATCGTGTCCTCGGTGTTCCTGATGCTGATGCCGGACCGCGTGCTGGTATACGGCGACTGCGCGGTGAACCCGGACCCCAACGTGGAGCAGCTGGCGGACATCGCGCTCGCCTCCGCCGAGACCGCCGCCCAATTCGGGGTGGAGCCGCGGGTGGCCATGCTGTCCTACTCGACGGGCGGTTCGGGTTCCGGCGAGGCTGTGGACGAGGTGCGGCAGGCCACCGAACTGGTGCGCATGCGCCGCCCGGACCTCGCGGTCGAAGGCCCCATCCAGTACGACGCCGCCGTGGACGCCTCCATCGCCGAGTCCAAAATGCCCGGCTCCACAGTTGCCGGGCAGGCCAGCGTGTTCATCTTCCCGGACCTGAACACCGGCAACAACACGTACAAGGCGGTGCAGCAGAGCTCGGGGGCGGTGGCCGTCGGGCCGGTCCTGCAGGGGCTGCGGAAGCCTGTCAACGACCTCTCGCGCGGCTGCACAGTGGAGGACATCGTCAACACGGTGGCCATCACGGCCATCCAGGCGCAGGCGCCCGCTTCCTAGCAACGTGGGCCCACGCCCGCGGGGTTCCCGGGCCGGGCCTGCGAGGTCAAGGTGCGTGTGGGGAGGCTCCCTGGACTGCCCCCAATTTCCGCACGCACGGGCCAATTCCTGGCAGGCAGGCGCACAATAAGAGGACGGCAGGGGGCTCCCTGCGGTGGTTTCCGGCAGCGAGGACGGTGCGGGATGAAAAGGCTTGGACGCAGGGCCGCGGTACTACTGATGGCCGCGCTGCTGGTGGGCGGCTGCGCCCCAAGCGGCGGAAGCGGAAACAGTACGGCGCCGCCGGGAGGAACCAGCACCGCTGCCGCCTCGGCAGCGGCCACGATCACCATCAAGGACTTCAACTTTGGCGGGCCGATTACGGTGGCGCCCGGCGCGGTCGTGGCGGTCATCAACATGGATTCCGCCCCGCATACCGTCACCGCTGAAAAGGACAAGGCCTTCGACGTCGACGTCCGCGGAAGCGGTGCGACAGGCACCTTCACGGCCCCCTCGACCCCCGGCACTTATTCATACTTCTGCGTCTACCACCCCAACATGAAAGGAACGCTGACGGTCAAATGAACATGGCCATGAGGGTGCTGACAGCCTTGGCGCTGTTCGTCGACGCCGGGGTGCATATCCTGCTGGCCCCCGGCTACCAGGCTGCCAACCCCGGCGGCATCGGGCAGGGCAACCTGTTCCTGCTCGAATCAGCCGCGGCGGTGCTGGTGGCTGTTTACGTCCTCATCCGGGGCAGCAAGGTTGCCTACGCCATGGCGCTGGCTGTTTTGCTGAGCGCCTTCGCGGCCGTGATGCTCTACCGGTACTTCGACATCCCGGCCTTTGGTCCGTTCCCTGCCATGTACGAACCCGTGTGGTTCTTCGAAAAGACGCTCAGCGCCGTGGCCGAAGGACTGGGAGCCGTGTTGGCCGCCATTGGCCTTCTCCGCGCTCCCTCCAGGCGGCGGGTGCATGGAGCGCCGGGGCCTGCGCGCGGACGTCCCGCCTGAGGTCCGGGAAGCACCTGAGGTCCGCTTAGGGCAAGCAACGGGCGACGCCGGCACCCGGGCGGGTGCCGGCGTCGCCCTTTGCTTGCCTAGCTGTTGTCCGGCTTGGCCAGGCTCTCGCTGTCCTCTTCCTTCGCGGGTTCATCGGAGAGACCCTGTGGCGTGAGGTCGAGGCCCTCGGTGTTCTCCGGCGCTTCCGGAGCATCGCCCGTCTCAGCTGCTTTGAGGCCGCCGGTATCGTCCAGGGCCGGGTTGGCGCCCTCCACGCCGGTGGGATCCTTGGTTCCGGAGCCCCCTTGTGCGTTCAGCGGCGCGGTGCTGCTGGATCCTGTGTTGGTGGGGTCGTTCCCGTCGATCTGGGTGGGCTCGTTCGTCATAGAAATGTCCTCTCGCCGTGGTCCAGCCTGTCCGCCGACTCTAGGCACAGGCCGCGCCCATCCGCAAGGAAACCGCGCGGTCAGGGCCCGCATATAGTGGGGTTGAACTGCAGAAGCCAGGCTCAGGAGGCCCCGCATGCTCGTGCTCGTCATCAACTCCGGCTCGTCCTCCCTCAAGTACCAGGTGCGTGACGTCGCCGCCGGGAGCGTCCTCACCGAGGGGCTGATCGAAAAGATCGGCATGGGCAACGGCGGCGACGGTGACGGCGAAATCGAGGGCCCGCGGGATCACGCCGAGGCGCTGGAACAGGTGGACGCCGCCATCCACCAGGAGCTGGGCGACCTGGAGCTGGCCGCCGTCGGGCACCGGGTGGTGCACGGCGGTGAGCGGTTCGCCGAGCCGGTCCTGATCGACAACGAGATCACCCGCGCCATCGAGCGGCTCAACCCGCTGGCGCCGCTGCACAACCCTGCCAACGTGCTGGGCATCCGTGCCATCACCAAGAAGTGGCCCAAGATGCCGCAGGTGGCCGTGTTTGATACCGCCTTCCACCGCACCCTCCCGGAGCATGCGTGGCGCTACGCCGTCCCGGACGAGCTGTACACCAACCACGGCATCCGCCGCTACGGCTTCCACGGGACATCCCATGAGTACGTCACCCGCCGCGCCGCTGCGCTGCTGGACCTCCCGGTCAACGAGTTCGACGGCGTCATCGCCCACCTGGGCAACGGCGCCTCCGTCACCGCCATCCGCGGCGGCCGCTCCGTGGACACCTCCATGGGCTTCACCCCGCTGGAGGGCCTGGTCATGGGAACCCGCTCGGGCGATCTGGACCCGTCCATCCTGGTGTTCCTCGGCCGGGCAGGCTGGAGCCCCGAGGACATCGACACCATGCTCAACCGGGAATCGGGGCTGAAAGGCCTGGCCGGCAACAACGACATGCGCTCGGTGGTGGAGGCGGCCGAGGCCGGCGACGGGAAGGCGGCCACCGCGCTCGCCGTCACGTCCTACCGGCTCGCCAAGTACATCGGCGGCTACCACGTGGCTGTCGGCGGGGCCAAGGCCCTGGTGTTCACCGCGGGAATCGGCGAGAACTCGCACCAGTTCCGGGCGCTCGTGGCGGAGAAGCTGGGGGCCCTGGGTGTGGAGCTCGACGCCGGCCTGAACGCCGAGCGGTCCAAGGAACCACGCGTGATTTCCACGCCGCAGTCCGGCCTCCCCGTCCTGGTGGTGCCCACTGACGAGGAACGGGCCATCGCGGAGGCGACGGCCGCCGTCGTCAGCAGCGGTCAGTAAGTGTCGTAGTCGCAGGGCTCGACGGCGGAGTCGGGCGGAGTCCTCACGGCGAGTTCGCGGAGCTTAGCGATCAGGTTCCGGGTGCCGGCATCCTGCTCGAGGGTTTTGTACAGCGGGGCTGCGGCGTCGTGGAAGGCGGCCAGTTGCTCTTCGGTTGCCAGCACCACCTTGCCGCCGTCCTGGCAATACCGCCGCGCTTCCATCGAGAGCGGTGAGGCCAGCGAGGAAGCCCATTCCCGGGTGTCGTCTGCCGCGTCCTGGAGAATCTGCTGCTCCTCGGCGCTGAGCGCAGCTCGGGCTTGGTTATTGATCACCATCGTGTTGATCTTCGAATGGACCACCAGGTTACCCGTGGCGATTGCGTGCCCGGTCTTGTTCAGTGCTCCTGGCAAATTGGAAGCATAAGCCAACGAGGATTCGGCACCTCCCACGGTTCCGGCGTCTACACCTCCACCGAATTCCTGCTCGGCCAGGTCCTCGGGCACTGCTCCCAAGGCAGCCAAGACAGCGAAATTGGTATCGGACAGTGGTGCCCTGATTACCTTCCCCTTGATGTCTTCCGGCGTGAGGATGGGCGTGGTGAAGGAGAACAGCACCCGCGGGCCGTCCGGGAACATGGCCAGGCCGGTGAGGCCCACGTCCTTCAGGCCGGCCAGCATGCCCTGCGCGTACTCGGGTTTGACCACTTCCTTGATAACGGCGCTGGAGGTCACCAGGAAGGGCGCAGAGAGTGCCCTGAAGGACAGCACGCCCTCGGTGTCCCAGGTGCGGGCCGGGATGACAGCCATTTCCAGGTCTCCGGTCATCACCCTGTGTGCCACTAGTTGGTCCCAGGCCCTCACCTCGCCGCCGCCGGCCCTAAAGACCGGCTCAATCAACAGACTCCCGCCGGAACGTTCCCTGACCTGCCGGGCAAACTCCTCGATCTGGCCGCGGGTTGGGACATTTCCGTCATCCTGCGTGCCGATGCGCAGGACCTTCACGTCGGCCGGAGCTGTTGTGGCCGCCTGGGTTGGGCCCTCCGAGTTGTCCTCGTAGGTGCACGCCGCCAAGGGCAGCACCATGCCAAGCACGAGAAAGGCTGCCCAGGGAAACGTCGGCTTCAACATGGCACAACCTTCGGAGAGAAGGGACAGCGAAAAGCGCAGGCGCCAGCAGCCCGTACGCGAACCATACGCCGGGAAGGTGACTGGAGCAACGGCAAGCGAACCGCCAGGAGCCGCCGGCCGCCGTCGGCTCCTCATTGCTCCCCGCCGGCACCCTCGCATCGCTAGCTCGGCCTGGGAACCCGCCCGGCGTGGGCCCTAGCCCTTTTAGACCTCCACAACGACGTTTTTGGAGCAATCGCCGGGCCATGGGTTAGCCTCGGTCCATGCAGCAGATAACCCTGCCGATCCGTACGGAGCGGCTCATCCTGCGCCGCTTTGAGGGCCGGGACCTGGACGACTTCCACGCCTACCATTCGCTGCCGGAAACCGCCCGGTTCCTGCCTGGCCCGGCCAAGACGTACACCGAGTCCATGGAGCGGGTGGGCCGGTACGCCAACTTCGTCTTCGAGAAGGAGGGGGACTGGGTGGCCCTGGCCATCGAGGCCTGCGGTGAACCCGGGCTTCAGGGCGAGGTGGTGCTCAAGTGGCTGCCCGGGAATGGCCAGGGTGAAGTGGGCTGGAGCCTCGCACCGGGCGCCAGGGGCAAGGGCTACGCCACGGAAGCTGCGGAGGCAGTGCTTCGGCTCGGTTTCGAGGAGCTGGGCATGCACCGGATCGAGGCGCGGCTGGACGAACTCAACACGGCATCCGCAGAGCTCTGCCGGCGGTTAGGCATGCGGCAGGAGGCGCGGCACGTGGACAAGTGGCACTACAAAGGCGGGTGGGCCACCGAGCTGGTCTACGCGGTCCTGGCGGACGAGTGGCGCGTGACCCGGGCGCTCCCCAACCGCGCCCGAACCTCGCAAGCTCGGCCAGGGAACCCTGCGGTCGTGGGCCCCGGGCGGGCGCCTAGGCCCGCCCCTTGAGAATCATGTTCCAGTACACCTGCGGGAAAATGTCCCGGTCCACCACCCAGGACAACCTGCTCTCGTTCCAGGTGGGGACCCGGGGCACGGTGGGCATGGGCCGGTAGCGGTCGTCGAACTCGGCGAACACCACGGTGTTCCGGGAGACCGTGAATGGGCACACCGAGTAGCCGTTGTATTTGGCCGGCAGCGGTTTGCCTTTCCGGGCGGCCACCAGGTTCTTGGCCAGCACCTTGGTTTGTTTCCGCAGGGCGCCGCCGGACTTGGAGTTGGTGGTCCCGGCAGCATCGCCCAGGGACCAGACGTTCGGAAACCGGATGTGCCGCAGGGTTTGCCGGTCCACCTCCACAAAACCGCCGGCGTCTCCGGCAGAGGGCAGGTCCGTTGCCTTGAGCCAGTCCGGCGCTGACTGCGGCGGGACACCGTTGATGACGTCGTAGTGCAGGTTCTCCTCCGCGCCGGACCCGGTGTTGCGGATGGTGGCCACCTGGCCCGCCGCGTCCACGGACACCAGTTCGCTGTTGGTCCACAGCTCGATGCCGTATTCGGCGATCTTGCGGTCCAGCTCCCGGTCCACCTCCGGCACCCCGAACACCGTGGGATAGGGCTGGACCATCACCACCCGGATCCGGTCCAGCACGCCCCGCGCCTTCCAGTAGTCGCAGGCCAGGTACATGGGCTTCTGCGCCGCGCCGCCGCACTTGATGGGGCCGGCAGGCATGGTGAAAAGGGCGGTGCCGGATTCCAGCCCGCTCAGCAGGGTCCAGGCCTTGGGAGCCAGCTCGAACTCGTAGTGCGAGGCGCCGTGTGGTGAATGGACGGCTTCGGCGAGGCCGGGCACTGCTTCCCAGTCATACTGCAGGCCAGGGCACACCACCAGCTGCCCGTAGGCCACGGTGGCACCGGACTGAAGGGTCACGGTGTTCGAGTCCGTGTCCACGCCGGCAGCGGCGTCCCGGATCCAGGTGACGCCCTCCGGAATCAGCTGTTCCTGGGGCCGGACGGCTTCCTTGGCCGAGGCCCTGCCCCCGGCGATATGCGAGAACAGAGGCTGGTACAGATGGTGGTCCCGGGGTTCGACGACGGCCACGTCCTTGACGCCGTATCGCTCCAGCCGGGCGGCGAGGGAGATGCCCGCGTTGCCACCGCCGATGATGACCACTTCGTGCTGCGCGGCCATCAGCTACTTCTTTTCCGTCAGCGCCGAGGCTTTGTGGACCGCGTGTGCTCCGGTTTTCGCGGACTCGACGACGTACTGGGGCTCGTCCTTGCTGGCACGGTGGGTATGGCCGTCCAGCTCAAAGTCGCTGGTCTTCTTCTCGACGATCCTGCCGTGCGTCTTGCCCTGCGGCGTATTCCATTCCACGGAGGTTCCCTTGCTCAAAGACATCTGCTCTCCTAGCTGGGGTTTGGGGTCGGCTGGGGTTCCACGGCGGGGGCCGTGCCCCCAGTATCCGCCGTTGGGACCGGCGTCTCAACGGGCATGTACGACGGCGGTGCGCCACCAGGGGCGGGCTCCGTCACCGGTGCGGCGGGAGCGGCCGTCCCTGCCGGCGCGGGTGCCTGGGTCCCCGTGCCTGAACCGGGAGCGGACTGCCCCGGTGCGGGAAGTCCGGGTTCGGCCGGAGTGGTGGCCCTCGGCGTCCCGCCCGGCGCACCCGTGGACGGGGATATTCCGGACGATGGGCTTTTCGTGGCGCCGGGATCGGCCTTGATAATGGCAGTGATCTGCTCCTTGTAGGCGGCGAGCCGGCCCTGGATCTCCGAGAGCGGCACGTTCCGGATGTTCCGGCCGTACTCCGCGATCTCGGTCCACAGGGCTTGCAGTGAGGCCATCCCTTGATCCGTCAGCGGGCCGTCCAGGGTGAGGACCAGCTGGCTGGCGAGGGCGTACGTGAGGCATTCGAAGCAGTTGTAGTTTGCTGCCGCGGACAGGTTCTCGGGCACGATGACGTCCGTCTGCCCCACCACGAGGACCACCTGGAATCCCACTGCAACGGCCGCGCAGCCGGTGCAGCTGGCAAAGGCGTAGGCCTCATTCCGGGTGTCCACGGGTTCGCCGTCCTCAGCCCATACCAGCGCGAAAGCAACACTGTAGGTGACGGAACCATCGCTGGTGTTCACCGCCAGCGCCTGGTTGCCGCCCTCCCGGGGAGCCGCGGGCCGGTCGAACGGGAACACCCACGACGGTGCGGCTGAGCCATGGGATCCGGCCGGGGAAACAGCCGGCGACCCAGCAGATGAACCAGCAGCGGAACCCTGAAGGGGAACCAGCACCATGGCCAGCTGCGGGTTCTCCCGGGTTGGCGTCGCGGCTCCTTCAGGCCAGAGCGCAACGGTCCTGCCGCTGGCGCCCTCACGAAGGGCCGTGCCCGCTGTGGGCAGGACGGAGGCGGTGGCATCAGCCAGCGTGCCGCGTTCGTAGGGCTGGACCGGACGGTACGTCCCGCCGTCGGGCCACCATGCCCACGCCAGCCCGGCCAGCAGTGCCGCCACAGCACACATCGCAGCGGTGCGCTGCACAAACTTGCCGCGCGTCTTCTGCCAGAGCCCGGTGACCAGCTGCCGCAGGAGCCGGAACAGGATGTAGAGCATGCCTACCGTGGGCAGGGCAACGGCGGCGATCGCCAGGGTGCGCACGGCAGCGCCGGCAAGGTCGCCGTCGGAAAGGCTCTGGCTGAGCATTGCCTGCTGTTTGGCGGCGCTGGCCCAGGCGGTGGCGAGCAGCCGCGGGAGCGAGACCACCATCATGGCCAGGCTGAAGATCAGCAGTGGCACGGTAACCAGGACCCACAGCGTCACCACCGCACGCGCCCAGGGCTTGAGGACCTTGTTTTCCGGGCGGCCCCACCGCCAGGGGAGCAGGCCGAGCAGGACCGGCTTGATGCGCTGGAAGAGGTCCGGGACCCCGGTGGCGTCCGCCAGGATGTGGTAGCCGTCAAACCGGACCAGCGGCAGCAGCTGCCGGACCATCTGCAGGATCTGCGTGACCACCACCAGCAGCAGCGCGTCGAAACCTGTGGCCCACCACAGCGCCATGATGGCCACCGCAACGATGGCATTGAAATACAGCCCGCCCAGGTCTGTGCGGAGCCTGCCGCCGCGGCCCAGCCGGTAGGAATCGGTGACGTCCGTGAAGAACGCCGGCCAGATGAGGTAAAGACCCGTCCCCATGGCGCCGGGCGTGGCGCCGCCCTTGCGCGCGGCGGCTGCGTGGCCGAACTCGTGGAAGCCGGCGGACAGGATGGTGACGGCAAGGATCAGCAGGAGCAGGACAGGGTTGTCGAACGCCTCGTGGGTCGCCGAGCCCAGCCCCTTCACCATCAGCACCCACCAGCACGAGGCCAGGAACGCCGCCGTCACCGCCACCACGATCAGCGGGTGGAAGAGGACAGCGAAGGGTGCGGTGATCCTGCGGGTGCGTTCCGGGTCCGTCACTGTGTAACGGAAACGCATGCCGAGCAGGGGGTCCGCCTTGCGCACCTCGGGTTGTGACCCGTCTGCCAGCCGGAGCAGGCCCAGCGGCAGCAGCTGGGAGTCCATCAACGTGCGCACGTTGTCCGCGCTGATGAGCCTCCCCGATGCCGCACTCGCGTGCTCCGCGATGTCCTCCACGGTCCGGCTGCCGTCCACTGCCTCCAGCACCGCGAACAGCAGCGGCGTCAGCTGGAGGGTCTGGCCATCCCCGCGGCGGACCAGCGAAGGGGGTTGCCGGTAGCCGGATCCCTGGGACTGTCCGATCAGCTGGACGCCATCGGCCCGGGCAGGGACCGGCAGCTGGTGCCCGGCCAGGGGCGCAGCAGACGACGGCGGGCCGGCCTGGGGGCGCGGCCCACCGCTGGTGTGGGTCATCTGTGGTTACTGTTCGAGGTTGGACTGCTGGTCAGCAGAGGCGTTCGCTGCGCCCTCGATGTGCTGGGTGATCAGTGCGTCCTGGTCCGCCACGGCGTAGGCCTGGCTGCCGATCGATCCAATGTTGGCAGCGACGGCTGCGTCGATCGGTGCGGCCACGTTGGCGTTGGCTGCCACGGCTCCATTGATGGGCGCGGCGATGTCCGCGTCGGCCGCAAGGTCCACGTTGACGTTGAGCAGGTCCCCGTCGAGCGCCGCCGCGGGATCCACCGGCACAGCGCCAACATCGGGCAGGGCGTCGCCCACGCCGCCGGGGACGAGTCCGTCCGTACCCGTTCCACCGGGGAGGAGGCTCCCGCCGTCGGCCGCTGTACCGGTGCCATCCGTGCCGGTGGCATCCGTGCCGGTGGCCGTGCCCGCGGTACCTGTGGTGCCGTCGTCGATAGTGTCGTTGCCCTGGTCGATGACGCTGTCCTGTGTGGACTCGGCGTTGGCGTCGGCCACGATGCCCTGATCGATCATGACGCCCTGGTCGGCCAGCGCCTGCGCCTCCGAGCCGAAGGAGAGGATGTTGGCCGAGGCGGCCGCGTCGATGGGGGCCGCCACGTTGGCGTTGGCCGCGACGGCAAGGTCGATGGGCGCTGCCGCGTCGATACCCAGATCCAGGTCCGCGTTCAGGTCAAGGACAGAGGCAACTTCCTTGTCCGGCAAAGCCGTGGCCTGCTCTGCGATCAGTTCGTCGTCGGTCAAGGGACGCATTTCCTGTTCCATGCTCACTCAAAACCTCCACATCGGCGCCGGTTAACCTGCCCCCAGCGGGCAGCCGGCGCCAGACAATAGTAAGCATGATTACCTTCTTTTGGTACCGGGCAGCGGGCGGCCAGGGTTATGTTGCTGCTGGTCACAGGGGTTTACAGGCGCCGGCAGGCCTCCGGGCTGGTGACGGCCGGCCCATGCGGAAGGCATTGACAGGGCCAGGCGGCGGGTCCAATCTGGCGCTGTGCCTGCCATTGTGCCGGCAGAGCCGTGCCGGCATCAGGTGCCTTTCAAAGGAGACTGCAGTGCCTGTTGTAGAAGAAAGTGTTGTCATCGCCCGCCCGCCGCAGGAGGTTTTTGACTTCCTGTCCAGGTTCGAAAACATCGCCGTCTATGATTCCTCGGTCACCTCGTCCGGGCAGGTGGGGGAGGGCCCTGTTGGGCTCGGTTCCCGCGGACGCGGAACCAGCAAAGTGATGGGGCAGCAGTTCGACTGGGTTGTGGAGGTCATCGAGTTCGATCCGCCCCGGCGCATGGTGTCCCGTTCGGTCGAGGGCAAGCTGGACTTCACCGTGACGTTCGAACTCGAACCGGCCGACGGCGGTACGCGCGTCACCCAGAGGATCGACGCCGCATCCGGCCTGGGCGGGGTCTTTGGCAAACTGGCCGACGCGCTCGTGGCCCGGGCGCAGGGGAGAACGGTCCGGGCCAACCTCGAAACCTTGGCGGAGTGGCTGGCGGAGCACCCGCAGGGCTAAGGCCACTGCGGTGCGTGGGGCAAAAGGCGGGCGTACGGCGGCGGGACGCGCCCGCCGTCGTACGCTTGCGCCTACTTCAGCCCGGCACCGGGGAGCAGCTCCGTGGCCCCAAGGGAATCGGCAATAAAGGCGTAGTCCCAGGCCCGTTCGCGCCACTGGACGTAGCGGCCGGACGCGCCGCCATGGCCGCCGTCCATCTCGATCTTCATCACGATCGGCTGGCTCCCGGTGGTCTTGTTCCGCAGCTCCTGCACCCACTTGGCGGGCTCCACATAGAGGACCCGGGTGTCATTGAAAGATGTCACGGCGGCGATCTTCGGGTATGCCGTCCGGTGCACGTTCTCGTAGGGGGCGTAGGACTTCATGTAGCCGTAGACCTCGGGGTCCGTGATGGGGTTGCCCCATTCCTCCCATTCAAGGGCGGAGAGCGGCAGGTCCGGGTCCAGGATGCTGGTCAGCGGGTCAACGAACGGCACCTGCGCCACAATCGCCGCGTACTTTTCCGGAGCCATGTTGGCCACCGCTCCCATGAGCAGGCCGCCGGCGGAGCCGCCCAACGCCGCAATGCGGGACGGGTCCACCCAGCCGGAAGCGGCCAGCCAGTCGGTGGCGTCAATGAAGTCGGTGAAGGTGTTCTTTTTGGTGAACTTCTTGCCGTCCTCGTACCAGTGCCGGCCCAGTTCACCGCCGCCGCGGATATGCGCGATCACGAACACCACACCGCGGTCAAGCAGGGACAGGCGCGCAATGCCGAAGCCGGGATCCATGCTCAGCTCATAGGAGCCGTAGCCGTACACCAGCCCGGCCGCCGTCGAATCCTGTTTGACGGCCTTGTGCCGCAACACCGAGAGCGGGATGCGGGTGCCGTCCGCCGCCGTCGCCCATTCGCGCGTGGCCACGTAGTCGCGGCCGTCGTAGCCGCCCAGCACGGGGCTTTCCTTCCGCAGCAGCAGCTCGCCGGCGGGCTTTTCCGGGGTGGGCAGCACGAAGTCGTAAACGCGCGACGGCGTGAAGTAGGACGTGTAGCCCAGCCGGATCACCGGGGCTTCATAGTCCGATCCGCCCACTCCCGCCGTGTACAGCTCTTCGTCGAACGCAGGCTCCACCGGCGGCTCCTGTGCGGCGGTGCCCAGGCCGGCCAGGCCGATCACCTGGACGCGCTCGATGGTGTCCTTGCGGATGGACACCACGAGGTGGGTGGAGGTGACGCCCGCGCCGTTGACGCGGACGTCGTCGGAATGTTCGACGACTGTGGCCCACTGCTGTTCGGCCAGCGGCTTCCCCAGCTCGGCCGGGTCCGCGAGGGAGACCATGGAGTTAACGGCACTGCGGTTGTGGGTCAGCAGGATCTTTTCCGTTTTTTCACCGTCCGGCCCGGGCAGCAGGAACGGTTCGGCTTCGTACAGGACCCGCTCGTTGCGGGAAATCACGGTGGTGAGTTCCTGGGCGGGGTCGTCGAAGCGGAGCAAGCGGGTCTCGCTGTACTCTGAGCAGCCGATGCCAAGCACCAGGTAGCGACGGTCCGCGGAGAGCTCGAAGCCCAGCCACATGGCGGCGTCGTCCTCCTGGTAGATCACTGCGTCTTCCTCAACCGGCGTGCCCAGGGTGTGCGCCTTGACCTGGTAGGGGCGCCAGGACGCGTCCACCACGGTGTAGAAGATGCGGGTGCCGTCAGGGGAGAAGGAGACGCCGTAGAAGATGTTCTCGATGACGTCCGGCAGGAGTTCGCCGGTGCGAAGGTCCTTGATGCGCAGGGTGAAGCGTTCGTCGCCGCTGTTGTCCACGGCATAGGCGTACAGGGTTCCGTCCACCGTCACAGCGGTGCCGCCCACGGAGAAGAAGGGCTTGCCCTCCGCTTCGACGTTGCCGTCCAGCAGGACTTCCTCGCCAGGGATGTCCACGCCGGGCTCCACCCGGGGCGGCGTCCAGTCCTGTACGGGATTGCCGGTGTCTTCCGCCTTGACCCGGCATTGGATGCCGTACTCCTTGCCTTCCACCGATCGGCTGAAGTACCACCAGCCGTCCTTGCGGTGCGGGACCGACAGGTCCGTCTCCTGCGTGCGGCCCTTGATCTCCTGGAAGATGGCCTCGCGCAGCGGCTCCTGGTGCGCGGTGACCGCTTCCTGGTAGGCGTTCTCCGCCTTCAGGTGCTCCACGACCTCGGCGGATTCCTTGTCCCGCAGCCACTCGTAGTTGTCCACAAAGGTGTCCCCGTGGTGCTTGCGTTCGGTGGGAACCTTCTTGGCAGCCGGGGGAGCGGGCGTGGCGGTGGTGCTGGCGGAATCCTGCAGCGGAGTCTGGGTCATGGTTTCAATATATAGACCCGCCCCGACAATGAACCGGCCGTTCGCTACCGGACGATAACGCCCCATCACCTCCCGCAGAAATCCAGGCGATGCCCTATCACTTTTGGTCCCAAGCGGCCGTCTTGGGGACCAAAAGTGATAGGGCGTCGGGGAAACGGTGGCCTAGTGGGGTTCCGGCCGCAGGCGTATCCTGTTCACGCTAAGGCACATCCGCCCAGCGTGAGAGGGGAAGCATATGACCATCCCGCCAGTGCACGAGCCCGAACCGTTCCCGCCGGAACCAGGCCCGGACCAGCCTGATCCCACCCAGCCCGGCCATCCCGGCCCACAGCCGCCCAATCCTTTCCCGACGCCGGAACCTCCCGGGCCGCTGCCCGTGCCGGATCCCGGGCCCACGCCGCTGCGCCCGGATCCCACTCGTAGCTGACCAGCCAAAACACCTGAGAGACGGGGCCTTCTGCACAGAGCGGGAGGCCCCTTCGCCGCGCCTGGACGGACCTCGCAAAAACGAGAAAATTCTTCCCAAAACCGCTTGCAGACCTACTGGACCAGTGGTAAAAAATCTATATCAGCCACTACAGATCGGCTGATACCCCAAACCAATTGTTGGACCGTCTCTTACGAGGAGGGAAGCCATGTTGATGCGAACCGATCCGTTCCGCGAGCTGGACAGGCTGGCCCAGCAGGTCCTCGGCACGGCAGCGCGTCCGGCAGCGATGCCGATGGACGCTTGGCGTGAGGGCCAGGAATTCGTCGTCGCCTTTGATCTGCCCGGTGTTGCAGTGGATTCGGTGAATCTGGATGTGGAGCGGAATGTCCTGACGGTGCGGGCCGAGCGTCCGGAACCGGCCGGCAAGGACACCGAGTTGATCGCCTCCGAGCGGCCGCGCGGCGTGTTCAGCCGCCAGCTGATCCTCGGGGATACCCTGGATACCGATAACGTCAAGGCAAGCTACGACGCCGGTGTCCTGACGCTGCGGATTCCTGTCGCCGAGAAGGCCAAGCCGCGCAAGATCGAAATTGAGACGAAGGGGGCAAAGCAGGAAATTGCCGCCTAGTTTCAACAGGATCGGGACGTCGGGTATTCGATAATTGCTGACTGCCTCTTGGGCGGATCGCTAGTATGCACGCCACAGCGCTTAAAGCGCATCGGCAGCCTACGCCTGAACCTCCCGATACGGTGGCCCCCGGCTTCAGCCGGGGGTCATCCCATGCCGGGGCTTCTTTTTCCTGCAACGCGGGGTCAGATCCGGCCCAATAAAACGGAAACATTGGGCCGGAAGTGATCCCGCGTTGCTTTAGTGGCTTAGGTGTTCAGCTCCAGCATCAGGGCGGGCAGTTCGTCGGCCAGTTCGCGGGCGAGGAATCCGAGGGGCCCCATCCTGCTGGCGAGCCGGTCCGCTGCGGCAGCGTGGAGATGCGTCCCCCAGCAGGCAGCCTGTGCACTGGTTGTTCCGCGTGCGCGCAGTCCCGCAATCGCCCCGGCCAGAACATCGCCGCTTCCGGATGTTCCCAGTCCGCCATAGCCCGTGGTCATCTGCCACAGCTCAGCTTCCTCGCCAGCCCCACCGTCCGACGGCCGGGCTATGAAGCCCTGGCAGCTCACCACCGCCTGGAATTTGTCCGCTATCGCCGCCACGTCAGCCGCGAGGTCATCCACCTCCCGCTCCAGCAGGACCGCCGCCTCCTTGGGATTCGGTGTGAGGATCAGCCGCCCCTTCCACGGTTCCAGCTGGTCGGCCAGTTTCAGCAGGCCGCCCAAGGCAAAGGCGTCAAGGACGACGGCGGGACCTCCGTCCGCGGTCTTCCCACCAGAGCCTGAATCACCTGAGCCGGAGCCGCCCCGGTCGGAGCCGCCGGTTCCGGTCTCCCGCTCCAGCAGGCCCCGCAAAAGCTCCTCGGCAAGATCCGGGTCGTCGAGGCCCGGGCCCACCAGGATGGCGTCGGCACGGTCGAGGTAGGTGGAGATCCGGTCCAGCCCTTCCCCTGTCAGCGACCCCTCAGCAGTTTCGGGAAGGCCTATCGCTCCGCATTCGGGCAGCGCCACAGCCACCTGCACGGCCACCGACTCTGCAACGGCGAGGCTCAGCTTCCCCGCGCCGGCCCGGAGTGCAGCAGTACCGGCCAGCAGTGCCGCACCCGGTGTGGCCCGCGCTCCGCCGATCACCAGGACGGAACCGCGTGAATACTTGTCCTCGCCCGGTGCCGGCAGCGGCCACTCGCGCAGAAGCGACGGCGTCACCAGGGTAGGGGAGTTGGCCTCACTTCGGGTGGACACTGACATCTCCGGCGTGCTCGGTGACCTTGACACCCTGCTCCGTCAGGTGGTCCGCCACGTTGAAGCTCTCCAACGTCCAGGGCCCTTCGCCGGACGGACGCACATACCGGGTGAGGGAGGCATTGAGGACCGAGGTGCTGGCCGCCAGATCCAGGATTTCCTCCTCGTTCATTCCCTCCAGGACGTACCGGAAGAGCAGTATCACGGCGTCGTGGCAGACCAGCATGACCCGGTGCCCGGTGCTGAGGTTGTTCAGCTCGTCCAGGACGGAGCGCAGCCGCAGGGCAACGTCGGCCCAGGACTCCCCGCCCGGCGGCCGGTAGTACAGCTTGCCCAGCCACTCCCGGCGTTCGGCCTCCTCCGGGAAACGCTTCTCCACCCCCAGCCGCGTCAGCCGGTCCAGGATGCCCAGTTCCCGGTCCCGCAACCGCTCATCGGTGCTGACCTTCACCGGCCAGCCGGCGGCTTCCACCGCGATCTCGGCGGTCTGCCGCGCCCGGGCGTAAGGGGAGGAGACCACCGCATCGGGCCGGCTGTCCTCGGCGATCCGGGCCAGCGCCGCGCCCAGGGCTTTGGCCTGCTCCTGGCCGGTCCCGGACAGGTTCACGTCCGCGTCCCGGGCCGGCACCTCGATAACCTCGGCCCCGGCCAGCCGCGCGTCCGTGGCTGCCACGTTTCCTTCGCTCTCACCGTGGCGGACCAGGAGCAGCTCCACCGCCCCGGCCTCCTGCACGGCCTCCGTCAGTCCGTCCTCTTTCACAAGAAATCACTCCGTCCGCCTGGCTTGCCGAATGCAGGAACACTACCAGCGGAGTACCCATGGGCCACCGAACCTAAACCCGGCTGCGGAACGGCAGGAGTGTTCGCCAGCGCAACGCGGGGTCAGATAACGCCCGATATTCGCGGATTATTGGGCCGGAAGTGACCCCGTGTTGCTTGTCGCCAGGGGCAGTCGGTGCGCACTGGACCCGGCGATCAGCTCGCCGGCCGGAAGCCGGTCAGCTCCTATTCCACGGCGAACTCGGCGATCCTGCCCTCCCGCAGCGCCGCGCCCACCGCGTTGATGCCGCCGTAATCGGGAAACAGCACTGACTGGGCCCCCACGAATCCGGCCCCGGCCGTGGGCAAAGTCATGGTGCGGATCGCATTGGCGTCAAGGTCGCGCAGGCTGTAGGCAAGGATTGCAGCCTGCACCGGGTCAAAGCCTTTGTTCACCGTCAGGCAGCAGGACGCGAAGTCCACCAGCCCCCGTACCGCCGTCACATCGTTCAGGGCGCCATTGGCAGTGAGGCGGGCGAGGATGGCGCGGAGGAGGGTCCGCTGGTTGCGCACCCGCTGGAAATCGCCGTCGGCAAACGCGTAGCGCTCGCGGGAAAACTCCAGAGCTGCCTGACCGTCCAGATGGTTCACACCTGGGGTGAAGACGTGCCCCGTGTCATGGGTGGACTGGAACGGGACTGGTACGTCCACGTCGATTCCGCCCAGCCCGTCAACGAGGATCTTGAAGCCGCCGAAGTCCACCATGAGGGTCTGGTCGATGGTGATACCCAGCAACGACTGGACCGCGGCCGTCTGCATGTCGATGCCGCCGTACTGCAGGCCGGCGTTGACCTTGGAACCGCCCAGGCCCGGGATGTCCACCCACAAGTCGCGGTTGATGGAGATCAGGTACATGCTTCGCCGGTCGGCCGGGACGTGGACCACCATCAGGACGTCGGCGCGCTGGTCCATGGGTTCACCGGTGGCCGCCGTTTGTGCTGCTGCCTCGCGGGCATTGCCGCGCATGTCACTGCCAATCACCAGCACGTTCATGGGCGCAGCCGGAAGCTCCGGAATTGGGGGTGGCGGCGGCGGGGCGGCCG